>JAHBXY010000074.1 GCA_019636275.1 Planctomycetota bacterium
GGCCAGCGCGCCGCCGGGTCGCGGGCGAGCGCCCGCATGACGACGTCCTCGAGGGCCGGGTCGAGGTCGCGGCGCACCTGCCGCGGCCGCGGGATCCGCCCCTGGACCGACGCCTCGAGGACCGCCAGGGCCGAGGTGCCGGCGAGCGGCGGCTGGCCGGCGAGGAGCTCGTAGAGCGTCGCGCCGAGGCCGTAGACGTCCGACCAGGGGCCCACCTGCTGCCGGTCGCCCAGGGCCTGCTCGGGCGCCATGTAGCTCGGCGTGCCGACGACCTCCCCGTCACGCGTCAGCCGCCGCCCGTCGCCCTGCAGGGCGGCCAGCCCGAAGTCGGTCAGGCGGGGGCGCCCGTCGCGGCCGAGGAGGACGTTCTCGGGCTTGACGTCGCGGTGCAGGACGCCGTGGTCGTGCGCGTGCTGGACGGCGCGGGCGACCTCGATCACGAGGCGGGCCGCGCGCTCCTGGCCGAGGGCGCCGTCGCGGCGCAGGACCTCGCGCAGGCTCTGGCCCTCGACCAGCTCCATGACCAGGAACGGCCGGCCGCGGTCGACCCCGCCCGCGTGGACCGGCACGATCCCCGGGTGGCGCAGGTTGCCGGCGGCCTGCGCCTCGCGCTGGAGGCGGGCCACGGCCTCGGCGTCGGCGCACTGGGGCTGCAGCACCTTGAGCGCCACGTCGCGGCCCAGGAGCGGGTCGCGCGCGCGGTAGACGACGCCCATGCCGCCGCGGCCCAGCTCGCCCAGGAGCTCGTAGTGATCGACCTTCCTCGGCGGGCTCGCGGCCACGCCCGCACGATGGCGCGCCGGGCGCGACCGCGCCAGACGGTCACTCCTGCCCGCGCGCCGCCTCCACCCGGGCGAGGTCGGCCTCGACCTCCCGCGCCTCGTCCGACCCGGGCGGCAGGAGGCGGAGGGCGACGACGAGGTCCGCGCGGGCGCCCGGGAGGTCCCCGAGGGCGAGCCTCGCGGGCAAGCATCACGGCGCGCACGATGGCCGCCCGGCGGCGGGCCCGCCACCCCGGAGGCTGGTGCTCAGCCCCGGTCCGGGGTTAACGTTGTGCGCGATGGCCCGGGGCAGCAGGGGACGAGGGCGGGCGCTGGCGCTCGCGGCGGTGGTGGCCGGCGCGGGCTGCGCCGCCGCGCCGTCGCCGCCGCCCCCGCCCCCGCCGCGCGAGGACCCGCCCATGCTCATGGCGCAGGTCGAGGACCCGGCGGGCACCGCCACGCGGCCCGACCCGCCGACCGACTTCCTCGACTTCCCCGCCGCGCCCGACCTCCTGCCGCGCGACTACGAGATGGAGGAGCCCGAGGGCTCGGAGCGGGCCGGCCTCGTGACGCGCTTCTACCGCGTGCGCAGCCAGACGGGCGCCGCGCTGATCGACGTCCTGAACCACTGGAAGTCGGCCAAGGCGCGCATCGTCAACGTCCCGCAGCACAACATGCTGATCATCACCGAGGACCGCGAGCGCATGACGGTGCTCGAGAAGGTGCTGCAGCAGGTCGACCTCGTGCCGCCGCAGGTGGAGATCGAGGCGCGCGTCATCGAGATCCTCGAGACCGACGGCTTCGAGTACGGCTTCGAGCTGCGCGTCGACCGGGCGGCCGCCGGCAACACGGCCCTGCGCCGCTACGACGGGCGCTTCCACTCGAACAGCTTCCTCTCCTCGCTCACCGACCAGGCGGCGCCGTTCCAGGGCGCCTCCATGAGCTGGGCGAGCGTGGGCAAGGTCGTCAAGGAGCTGGGCGACTTCGAGTTCATCATGCGCGCCCTCGAGACGGAGGGCTACGCCGAGATCGTCTCGGCGCCGCGGATCGTGTGCCGCTCCGGGCAGCGCGCGATCCTGCGCACGGCCACGAAGCTGCCGATCCAGGACTTCCTGGTCCAGTCGACGGCCAACGTGCGCATCGCGACGCGCTTCGAGTCGGTCGGCGTGACGCTCGAGGTCGCGCCCACGGTCGTCGGCCGCGACGCGATCACGGTCGAGGTCAAGCCCTCGGTCTCGAACGTCGTGCGCTTCGAGTTCAGCCCGGCCGCCGGCGGGATCCCCGTCCCCGTGATCGCAGAGCGCTCGGCGACGACGCAGGTCGACATCCGCAACGGCGAGATCCTGGTCATCGGCGGGCTGCTCGACACGCAGTCGCGCACAGACAACCGCCGCGTGCCGATCATCGGCCGCCTGCCGATCGTCGGTCGCCTGTTCTCGTCCACCGACGACCGCGAGCAGAAGACCAACGTCGTGTTCATCCTCCGTATCCGGATCCTCACGTCCGCCGAGAAGGCGCGGAACCGCGACGAGATCCCGCTCACGCGCGAGGAGCGCACGCGCCTCGAGGAGCGCGACGAGGACTCGACGCCGCGCGGTCGCTGAGCGCGCCGTCCGGCCCCAGGGCCGCTGACGGGACCGGTCGCTGACGACGCGGCCGAGTGGCCGCGCTTGTGTGAGCACCGGCTCGGGGCTGCACGTCGGTCGGCCCAGGGTTCGTCGACGAGGGCCGAGTGGCTGGCGCGTGTGAGCACGGTCGCGGTGCTGGGTCGGCCCGGGGTTCATCGACGACCGAGTGGCTGCGCGTGTGAGCACGGTCGCGGTGCTGGAGGTCGGCCCAGGGCTCGTCGACCAGGCCGCTGCGCACGTGGGCTGCTGGCCGCGGCGGCGGGCGGGGGCTCGAAGTAGGTCGCTACGTCGTCCCCCGCGCGCGCCTCCCGCCTCGGTCTGCGGAGGCTCGCCTCGGCCGCTGCTCCGATCGAGGTGGCCGCGCGGGTGGCGGCGTCCGTGGGTCGACTGGAACGGCCGCGCGTCGAGGGCTACCCTCCGGTCGTGGGCCTCGACGTCGTCGCGCGAGCCGAGCCCGGTGTGGCGTGGGAGGAGGTCTCCCGGCGCTGCCGCCGCGCCCTCGGCGCGGCGCGCTGGCGCGAGGTCGAGCCCGCCGCCGGACCCTGGCCCGGCGGCGCGCCGGGGCGCGTCGGCGCCGCGGACGGCCGGCGGGTCGCCGAGGTGGACGTCGGCCCGGCCGCCCCGATCGTCGTCGAGTCGAGCGAGGGCGCGCTCGTCGCGCGCGCCCGCACGACCCCGTGGGGCCCCGGCTACCACCAGCGGGTCGTGGCCGTCCTCGACCGGCTGGGGCAGGCCCTGCCGGGCGGATGGCGCGAGGTGCGCGACGCGGCGGGCTACTTCGAGGTCCGGCGGCGCGCCGAGCTCTGCCGCCGGTTCCTCGACTGGGGGCGCGCGCTCTGGGGCGACGCCGCCGGCGCGGCCCGCCTGGGGTTGGGCGTCGAGGGGCCGCTGGAGGTGCCGCCCGGGCAGGTCGCGACGCCGACCGGCTTCAAGGACGGCGCCTGGGTGCGGCGGACGCGCGCGGCGCTCGATCAGGCGCGCGGGTCGGCGCGGCCCGACCGGCCGGGCCGCGCCGCGCGCGAGGCGTTCCTCTGGTGGTGCGCCACGCCCGACTCGCTCGACCTGAGCCAGCTCGGGCGCGCGCTGTGCGCGACGGACGTGATCTGGCGGCCGATGACCGGTGAGGACGACCCCGGGCAGGAGGCGGCCCGGCGCCGGGCGCTCGACTGCTTCGAGGCGGCGCTCGAGGGCGACCCACGGGCCGACGTGCCGGCCCCCGAGCTCCGTCGCCTCTACGAGCTGACGGGCCGCCGGCCGCGCGCCGGGCGGCTGGTCGAGGGCGCGGAGGGCGAGGCCTTCTGGGGCGGCTACCGCGAGGGGTGGATCCGCCTGGCGATCGGCCGCTGGGCGGTCGCCGTGCCCGGCTGGCTCCGCGGCGCCGTCGGCGGCGAGGGGCACGACGTGTTCTGGGACGACGAGATGACCGTCCACGTGAGCGTCGGGCGCGGTCCGCGCCGCGCCTTCTCGCCGCGGGCCGCGGCCGCGCGCCACGTCGGCTGGCTCCTGCCCGACGAGCGGGCGCGCGCCCGCGTGGAGGTGCTCGAGGGCGACGACGTGCGCGGCTACGCCGTCGTCGTGCCCACGCCGGACGTGGGCACGCGCGACGCCCTCATCCAGGGCCTCGTCGCGCACGACGCCGAGCGGGTCGGCTTCACGGTCGTGGCCCGCAGCCCGGCGGCGCGCGACATGGGCCTGCGCTTCGGGCGGTGCCTGCGGCCGGCCTGACCGGCCCGCCGACGGAAGCTCCGTCCTGCACCAGGCGCGGGTCGGTCACTCGACGGCGGGGCAACGGCTCGATCAGTCCGCCAGCCCCTCCATGATGATCAGGTTCGGGATCTCCTGATACTCCGGGAAGCGGTCGTGGTCGTCCTTCGAGAACAGGCGCTTGCCGTCGACGACCACGTCGAAGATGCCGTTGTCGCCCTTGATCAGCTCGGGCTGGACGTGGCTCTCACCGAAGCGGGCCTTGAGCTCGGCGACCAGACCGGTCGCCTGGGGGCCGTAGTTTCAACGCGTGCAGTAGGTGATCTGGACCTTCACGGGACCTCTCCTGGGCTCCCCCTAGCCGTATCGGGCCTGATACTCGGCGTATCGACGGAGGATGTAGTCGATGATGATGTTCTTCTCGAACAGCGGGATGTGCACGAACTGGCAGCCCATCCCGTGCTCCGCCTCCGTGCGCTTGTGCCAGAGGACCTTGGCGATGACGTTGATCTCCTTGGGGTAGGAGTCGATGCGGAAGTCGAGCGCGATCTGGCTCTGGACCGGCAGGAGCTCCTGCGTGGAGAGGAAGGCCCCCTCCGGCCCGAGGTTGATGATCGTGACCTGCTGGGTCTCGCTCGCCGGGTCGGACAGGTTCTTGACCCGCGCCTCGAGGTTCGTGTCGAGTCGGCGGTAACGTCGCTTCTCGGCTCCCACGCCCCTCGCCCTTCTGCCCGCCCCCGGCCATCATCCCCCGACGCGGACGGCGGTGTGTAACCGCCGATGATGCCAGACCTCGCGGGCGCGCACAATCCCGCGAGGTGCTTGCCCCCCTCAGCGGGTCGGGACCTTCCCGCGCATGAGGAGGAGGTAGAGCCCGAGCGAGGTGAGCGCGCCGCTGAACCAGGCGCCGTCGAACAGGAACTTGAGGCCAGGCACCACCTTGCCCAGGAGGACCACCCCGATGCCGACCGCCGTGGCGATCAGGGCGGCCGGGTTGAAGCCGCCGCTGTAGTGGTAGGGTCCGTCGACCCGGTACAGGCCGGCGAGGTCCAGCCGGGCGCGGCGGAGGAGCATGTAGTCGGCGATCAGGACGCCGCCGACCGCCCCCAGGAGGCCCGAGTAGGACAGGAGCCAGCCGACGTACTGGCCGAGGAGCAGCCAGGGGCAGAGGGCCACGCCGACGACGGCGGCGATCAGGCCGCCGACGCGGAAGGAGATCCTGCGCGGGAAGGCGTTGCTGATCGAGTTCGCCGGCCCGACGATGTTGGCGGCGATGTTCGTCGACAGCGTCGCCACGGCCAGCGCCAGCGTCGACAGGGCGGCCAGCGGCGCCGACCCCGTCTCCTTGGCGAGGCGCGTGACGAGGACGACGGGGTCCCAGATCGCCTCGCCGTAGATCACGAGCGTCGCCGAGGTGACCGCGACGCCGATGAAGCTGAACAGGACCATGGTCAGCGGCAGCCCGAGGGCCTGGCCGAGGAGCTGGTCGCGCTGGCTGCGGCAGTAGCGGGTGAAGTCGGGGATGTTGAGCGACAGCGTCGCCCAGAAGCCGACCATGGCCGTCACGCCGGGCAGGAACACGGCGAGCAGCCAGGCCCAGCCGGTCTCGCCCTTGGACTGGACCAGCGCGCTGGAGCTCTCGAGGACCGTGCCCAGGCCGCCGCCTCGGCGCGCGGCCCAGGCGAGGAGCACGAGGCCGACCAGGATGAGGAAGGGCGCGGCGAGGCTCTCCAGCCACTTGATCGACTCGTGGCCCCGCCACACGAAGAAGACGTTCACCGCCCAGAAGAGCGCGAAGCACGCCCAGGAGGGGAAGGTCAGGTCGAGGAGCCTCGCCCCCCCGCCGAGCTCGAGCCAGCCCGGCCAGATGGCGCCGATCGTCTGGCTGATCGCCTCGCCGCCGATGTAGGTCTGGATGCCGAACCAGCCGCAGGCGACCACGGCCCGGGCGAGGGACGGGACGTGCGAGCCGTGCACGCCGAAGCTGGCCCGGGCGAAGACGGGGAAGGGGATGCCGTAGCGGGTCCCCGCGTGCGCGTTGAGCACCATGGGCACGAGCACGATCACGTTGCCGAGGAGGATCGCGAGCATGGCCTGCCACCAGACCATCCCCGACTGCACGAGCGTCGCCGCGAGCATGTAGGTGGGGATGCACACGGCCATGCCGACCCACAGCGTGGCCATGTTGAAGGCCCCCCAGGTGCGCTGGGAGAGCCCCGTGGGGTCGAGGTCGGGGTTGTGCAGCCGCGGGTCGGAGGGCGGCTCGAGGAGCTCGACGAGCCCGTCGACCTCTCGGGTGGTGACCTCGCGGGCCAGGGCCGCGTCGTCCGGGGTGTCCCCGGGGGGCGTGTCCATGGGGGCGGGCGTGTCCATGGGGGCCAGAGTCTAGAGGTCGGGCCGGGGATCCGCTACTTCCGGTCCAGCTCGAGGTAGAGGAGCGCGCCGCCGACGGCCGCGCAGGGGATCGCGACGATGTTGATCACCGGCATGGTGATGAGGAAGAAGAACGAGATGCCGTAGCCGAGGAACCGCCACTCGTGCGTGCGCCAGAGGCGCACCTTCTCGCGCAGCGAGTAGCGCCGCCGCACGAGGTTGATGTCGGTGTAGTCCATGCCCGCGAAGATCGCCGGGGGGAGGATCACCCACAGGAGGCTCCCCAGGAAGGGGAGCACGTTGATGGGCAGGAGGAGCAGGTAGAGCGCGCCCTGCAGGAGCGTCAGCGCGATCGCGCCGATCACGGCCAGGATGAGGTTGACGTACATGCGCTTGAAGTCGAAGTCCGCGTTCTCGTCGAAGCCCAGGACGACGCGCTCGGTCGACTCCGTGAGGAGCTCCATGAACGGCATGAAGACGAGCTTGTAGATGATCCCGAAGGGGAAGGCGACGATCAACCAGGTGGAGATCAACGGCAGGGCGAACCACACGAGCCAGCTCGCCACCCAGCCGAGCGCCTGGACGACGTAGGAGAGCGCCCACCAGAGCCCGCCCGCGTCCTTCCACGACCCGAGGGCGCCGGGGCCGGTGTTGATCCCGAGCCAGCGGTTGATGAAGTAAGCGAGGGTGAACGCGGCGCCGAGCGCGATGATGTTGAGGATCAGCGGCACGACCGCCCACTTCCAGAGCGAGGGGCTGCGCAGGAGGCGGAAGAAGCCGCGGGGGAGGTAGGCGGCCCCGCGCAGGAGCTCGCGGGTCCAGGCGGCGGAGGGCACCAGGAGCTCGCCGGCGCGGGCGGACTTCACCTCGACGCCGCAGCGCCCGCACGTCGCGGGGACCGGGTCGCCCTTGGCGCACAGCCGTTCGCCGCAGCGCGGGCAGCGGACGCCCCGCTCGGGGGCGATCGGCGCCCCGAGCGCGTGGGCGGCCCGCTCGCAGGCGTCGACCTGCCGCTTCTGGCGCAGGGCCTCCTGGGGGCTCAAGGGCTCGCCCGCGCCGGTGGGTGTCGTCGGAGGCGTCGTCGACGGGACGGGGCCCCCGACCGGGGAGCCCGCCGGCTGGGGCAGGTCGCTCGTGGTCATGGTGCTCGCTCCAGGATGCCGCGGTTCGAGCGGCGCCCGGGCGGGTCACCTTAACCGAAGCTCGCCCCAGTACTGGCGGCCAGCGCGGCGGATCGTCACGCCCAGGAGCCGCCCCGGCGGCAGGGCGTCGACCTCGGCCCACAGCGCCCGGAGGTCGTCGGAGGCGCGCACGGGCGCCCGCTCCGGGCCGAAGCCGACGACGAGGTCCCCCGGCCGGAGGCCGATCGCGGCGGCCGGGCCGCCCTCGTCGACCGCCTCGACCTCGAGGCCGGCCCCCTGGGTGGCCCTCCGCAACGACGCGCCCAGCCGCGCCCGGAGGCCCGTGGCCCAGGGCGGGGCGGCGGGGGCCAGGCGGGCCCCCCGGCGCTGGCCGTCGGGGCCCTGGACGGCGAGGCGCACGGCCTGGACCTTCGGGCCGAGGAAGCGGGCGTGGAGGTCGAAGGCCGTGCGCACCTCGACGGGGCCGGCGCTGGTGATCACGTCCCCGGGCCGCAGGCCCGCCGCGTCTGCCGGCCCGCCCGCCTCGATCGTCACGACCCGGGCCCCCCCGTCGCCGGGAGCGTCCTCGACCTCGAGGCCGAGCCAGCGGTCGCGCAGGGTGAGGGGGCTCGACAGCGCGGCGAGCACCTGGCGCACGCGCGCCACCGGGATCGCGAAGCCCACGCCCGCGGTCTCCGCGCCGACCGCGATGACGATCCCGATCACGTCACCCGACAGGTCGACGAGCGGCCCGCCGGAGCTCCCCGGGTGGATCGTGGCGTCGGTCTGCAGGAAGTCGGCGCCGAGGGGCCGGCCTTCGTGCACCAGCCGCCGCCCGCGCGCCGACACGATCCCGCGGGTGACGGTGCTCTCGAGCCCGAGGGCGTTGCCGATCGCCAGGCAGGTCTGCCCGACCTTCTCGGCGCCGGGGCGCGCCAGGCGCGCCGCCGGCAGCGGCCCGCCGGCGTCCACGCGCAGGAGGGCCAGGTCGTGCTCGGGCGCGGTCGCGAGCAGGTGCCCCTCGAACGCGGGACGCCCCGGGAGCGACACGAGGAGGCGCCGGGCGCCGGCGACGACGTGGGCGTTCGTGAGCAGGTAGCCGTCGGGGTCGATGACGACGGCGGAGCCCATGTGGCGGGCCTCGCCGCGCGCCGGCTCGGCGACGATGCTCGCGACCGCCGGTCCCACCGCCTCGACGACCCGGACGGTGTCGTCGGCGCGGGCGCCGAGCGGCAGCCCGATCAGGGGCACGAGGGCGAGGGCGGTCCGGCGAGCCAGGCGCATGACGAGAGGCCATCATAGCCACGCCGGTCGGCGGGGGCGAGGCGCTCGGTCAGGCGAAGAAGCTGAACCAGCCGAAGATGCCCATGAGGCTGGCCACCCAGGTGTCCTCCCAGCCGCGGCCGAAGATGTTGTCGAACATGCCGAGGACGCCCGGTCGGGGCGCCGGGTTCGCGCCGCCGGAGCCATCGGTCGGGGTGGGCCGCTCGGGGACGAACGTGTTCAGCTCCGAGAGCTCCCGGGCCTCGTCCTCGGTGAGGGCGCCGACGGCCCGGCGCGCCTCGAGGTCGTCGCGCCGGAGCGCCGCGAGGCGCTCGAAGGTCTCGCGGTCCTCGGCCGACCCCTCGAACGGCGTGGTGCCCTCGGCGTGAGCCCGCTCGCGCGCCGCCCGCAGGCGGTGGTAGTCGTCGAGGTCGCTCCCCTGCAGGAGGGCGTCCGGGCACTCGGCGCACAGGGCCTTGCTGGAGGCGATGCGGTCGATCGCCCCCGAGCCTGCGCGCAGGAACCCGACCACGGCGCACACCATGATCATGCAGACGATCACGACGTACTCGACGTAGCCCTCGCCCCGACGGCGCGACATGCTCACGGGGACCTCCACGACCCTGAGTGAAGCAAGCCCCTGGCCGCCGTGCAACCTCGGATCGCTCACGCACGAGCGCTTGTGAGCGCGAGGCTTATGCCTGGCGGCGACGTCTCCGTTCGGTGTCACTGGCGTCGGATGGACACACCGGACAGCAACATCCGGGCGATGGCCCCACGTTCCAAAGGGCCGGGGGATCCGTGTGCCCGGCCGCCGCCATCTCACATCACGAGGACTTACGGGTGGATCGGCGGCCCGAGCACAGGGACCCCCGGCTCGGCCCGGCCTGGCCCGTCGAGGCAGCTGCCGGTCGCACTTCCGGCCGGGCCTCTTGGCGAGCGTCAGCCGCCCGCAGGCCGGGTCGGGGGCGCCGGCTCGGCCAGGGCCTCGTCGATCCGCTCCAGCCAGGGCTCGACGCGCTCCGGCTCCCCGCCGAGGGCGCGGAAGGCGAGGAAGTGCTCGCGGGCGGGCTTCCACTGCCGGCTCTCGTAGAACACGCCGCCGAGGAGGTAGTGCGCCTCACGGAAGTGCGGGTTCAGGGCCGCCTCCTCCCCCTCCGGCTTCAGCGCGAGCACGCGGTTCAGGTGGTGGACGGCGCCCTGGAAGTGGCGGGCGCGCGCGTACGCCCGCCCGAGGTGGTACCCGCCCGCCGTGTAGCGCACGCCGGTGCGCTTGGTCTCCTCCTCCAGCAGGGCGTCGAAGCGCTCGTAGGCGGCCACCGCCGGGGAGTACTCGCGGCTCGCCTCGTAGTACTCGCCGAGGTCCAGCCACACCCTCGGGTCGTCCGGCCGCTCCTCGGTCTGCTCCTTGAGCCGGGCCTCGCGCGACTGCCGCTGCGGCTCGGGGCCGCGAGCGCGCGGACCGGGGACGACGCGCTCCGTCGTCTCGCAGCCGAGGGGGAGGAGCAGGGCGAGGGCGAGGCCGCGCGCAGCCCCTGCGCGGCGGCTCACTCTCCCGCCGGTCCGGCCGGCGCGCTCGCCGGGGCCGGCGCGCTCGCCGGGGCCGGGGCAGGGGCGCGCGACGCCGCCTCGATCCGGTCGGTCCGCCGGGCGCGGATCGTGCCCGTCCACTCGACCTCGTCGATCTTCGCCAGCCAGGGCTCCACGCGCAGCGGCTCGCCGCCGAGCTCGCGGAAGGAGACGAAGTGCTCGCGCGCGGGCTTCCACTGCCGGTTCTCGTAGTAGATCCCGCCGAGCAGGTAGTGCGCCTCGCGGAAGTGCGGGTTGAGTGACCCCGCGACCGCGTCGTCCTTGGGCTGGAGCTTCAAGACCTCGCGCAGGCAGGCCACGGCCTCGCGGTAGGCCCGCGCGCGCGCGTAGGCGCGGCCGAGGTGGTAGGGGCCCGCCGTGTAGCGGATGCCGTCGCGCCGCTCGGCGTCCTTCACGAGGGCGTGGAAGCGCTCGTACGCGGCCACGGCCGCCTCGAACTGCTGGCCCGTCTCGTAGTAGTCGGCGAGGTCGAACCAGACCTTCGGGTCGTCGGGCCGCTCCTCGGTGCGCCGCTTGAGCACGTCCTCGCGGGACTCGCGCTCCGACTCCCAGGCGTGCCGCATGGTGGTCTTCGAGCCGGGCACGACGCGCTCCGTGGTCTGGCAGCCGCAGAGCGCCACGCCCACGGCCAGCGCCACCCCCGCGCGGATCGACGTCATCACCCCTCCCCCTCGCCGACCTCGTCGAGGCTGCCGGCCCCGCCGGCGGCCGACGGGAGGCGCCGCAGCGCCTCGTTCAGCCGTCCGGAGCGGAACCCCTCGAGGTCGAGCACGACGTACCTGAAGCCGAGCGACCGGAGGCCGCGCACGACCGCCTCGCGGGTGCCCGGCGCCGCGAGCGCGGCGACCTGCTCCAGCGGCACCTCGAGGCGGGCCGTGGGCTCCTCGTCGTCGCCGTGGTGGCGGACCCGCAGCTCGATGAAGCCCAGCCCGCGGATCAGCGCCTCGGCCGCCTCGATCCGCCGGAGCTTCTCGGCGGTGACGGGCTGGCCGTAGGGGATCCGCGAGGCGAGGCAGGGCTGGGCCGGCTTGTCCTGGGTCTCGAGCCCGAGCTCGCCCGAGAGCCGCCGGATCTCGGCCTTGGTCAGGCCTGCCTCGAGCAGCGGGGCCAGCACGCCGCGCTCGCGCGCCGCCGCCATGCCCGGCCGGTGGTCGCCCACGTCCTCGGCCGTGGCCCCGTAGGCCACGGCGGCGAGGTCCTCGCGCGCGAGGACCTCGCCCTCGAGCCGCTCGAAGAGCTCGGCCTTGCAGTGATAGCAGCGGTCCGGCCCGTTACGGCGGTAGCCCTCGCGCTCGAGCTCGCGCGTGACCAGGAGCACGAGCCGGACGCCCAGGTGCGCCGCGATGCGCCGGCAGGCCTCCAGCTCGGCCCCGGCGAGGCTGTCGGAGCGGGCGGTGACGGCGACCACCCGGTCGGCCCCGAGCGCCTCGCAGGCCAGCGCCAGGAGCAGCGTCGAGTCGACGCCGCCCGAGAAGGCCACCCCCAGCCGGCCGGCGCCGCCGGGCAAGGCGGCCCGCAGCGCCTGGAGGACGTCCCGGCGCTTTTCGTCGAGGGAGCGCGTGAGGGTGGCGGTCCCGCCGGCTGGGGTCACGTGCGGGATCGTAACCCGCGGCGGCCCGCCTCGACACCGCGGGGACGCGCCGCCGGCCGAGGTCCGGCCGGAGAGGCGCTTCGTGAAGCCTCTTCCTGCCAGGCCTCCGGGTCATCGCCTGCTGCCGGGGTCCGTGGGCCCGGCCGTGGCTCCTCGCGGTCCGCGGGGGTGCCGACGCTCGGACCGAGCAGGGAGCGGCCGGAGTCCGCCCTCCCCTGCCAGGGTGTCGTGTGGCGCCTCTCCGGCCGGGCCTCCCGGGCGGGGGCGCGCGGCCGTGTCCGTCCCCGGTGCTAGAGTCCCGCCGGTGGCCATTCATAGGACGGACGCGATCGTCCTGCGGGCGATCGACTACTCCGAGACCTCGCTGATCGTCTGGCTCTACACCCGCGACCACGGGCGCGTTCACCTCATCGCCAAGGGCGCCCGCCGCGCCCGCAGCCCCTTCGAGGGCGCGCTCGAGCCGCTCGTGCGCGGCGAGCTGGTCTTCTACCGCAAGGCGAAGCCGGACGGCCTCGACATCGCCAAGGAGTTCGACCCGGTCGACCTGCACCTCGGCCTGCGCGCCGACCTGGCCCGGCTCCACCGGGGCGTCTACGTGGGCGAGCTGCTGACCGAGCTCTCCGAGCCGGACGTCGCCTCGCCCGAGGCGTTCGACGCCGCGGCGGAGGCGCTCGGCCACCTCGCGCGCGGGTCCCATGACGCCCTCGAGCAGGCGCTCGTCGGCTGCCAGCTCCGGCTCCTGGCCGCCTCGGGGCTCAGGCCCGTGCTCGACCGCTGCGCGCGCTGCGGCGGCCCTGTCTTCCCGGAGGCCCCCGCGGGGCGCGACGCCCGCCCGGCGCAGGAGCGCGACCGTCGCGCCGACGACGCCTGGTTCGGGCCGGCCCAGGGGGGCGCGCTGTGCCTCGAGCACGGCCGCGGCGAGTCGGGCGCCACGGCCGTGTCGCGCCCGCTCCTGCGCCGGCTGCTCGCCACGGCGCTCGGGCGCCGGGTCGCCCCGGACCCGGCCGCCGACCTCGAGGTGCGCCGCCTCCTCGACCAGTTCCTGGCCTGGCACCTCGGCCGCGAGGGCCGCATGGTCCGCTGGCTGCGGCCGGTGACGGAGCAGGCGAGGCCGGAGGCCGGAGGCGCGGGGACGCGTCGGCGCGGAGCCTCGACCTCGGCCCCCCGGGGCCCGGTCGACCGGCGCCCCGAGGCGCTGGCGGGGAGCCCGTCTCGGTCGCCCTCGCCCGCGGCTCCCGGCGGCAGCACGGTTCGACCGCCCTTGGGACGCAGAGCGCGTTGAGGAGAGTGCGGATCACTTTCGGCGCCGTCGGCGTGTGGCAGAATGCGCCCCCATGCGCCGCCTCCTCCTGATCCCGCTCGCCAGCGTGCTCCTGGCCGTCGGCTGCGGCTCCGCCGACAAGCGCGAGGTCCGGCCCGACGACGCGACGGCGTTCCGGCCGGAGGTCGCGCCCCTGACCTCCGCCTCGGCGGCCCCCGACGAGGTCGCCGCGCGCGAGCACCTCACGGCCGGGCGCTATGACGAGGCGCACGACGCCTTCTCCCGCCTGGCCACCTACGAGTCCGACCCGAACCGCCGCGCCGAGTTCCTGTTCTTCGCCGCCGAGGCCGCCCTGGGCGCCGGCGAGCACGAGGAGGCGTACGAGGCCTACCGCCGGCTCCTGCGCCGCTTCCCCTCGACCCCGCGATATCCGCTGGTCGTGGAGCGCATCTTCCTCATCGGGCGTCTCTACGCCGAGGGCAAGGCCATGACGACCACATGGTTCTTCGGCATGGAGATGAGCGACCGCTCGCTGGGCGTGGAGATCCTGGAGGAGTTCCAGCGCGCGCGCGAGCGGCACCCGCTCGCCGACGACGCCCTGCACGCGATCGGCCTGGCCCGCGTCGCGCAGGAGGAGTTCGGCCTGGCGATCGACGCCTGGCAGAAGCTGATCGACGAGTACCCGCGCAGCGAGTGGGCCGAGACGGCCGAGTTCAAGATCGCGACCACCTACGTGCTCATGTCGGACGGCACCGACTACGACAAGCGCCCGCTGCTGACCGCCCTGCAGCGCCTGCGCCGCTACATCGAGCGCCACCCGACGGGCAACCACGTGGCCGAGGCGCGGGAGGAGGTGGCGCGCCTGGAGGAGGGGCTCGCCGCTCACAAGGTGGACGTGGCGCGCTTCTACCTGCGGCGCGACCGGAACTACTCCGCAACGCTGGCGCTGGAGGAGGTCCTGCGCGACTTCCCGCGCACCGCCGCCGCGAAGGACGCCGCCCGGCTCAAGGCGGGGCTCACCGGCGTCAAGCCGCCGGAGCCCAAGCAGCACCAGGAGGACGAGGACGACGGGCCGCGGCCCGGCAGCCGGCGTCCGCCCCCGCCCGACCTGCCGCCTGGCATGTTCCCGCAGCCGGTCGACTGATGCGCCGCGCCCCTCGCTTCGGCCTCGGCCTCGGCCTCGCCACGCTCGCCTCGGCCGCCCTGGCGGCGCTCTCCGGCTGCTACAGCCTGGGGCTCGAGCCGGTCGAGGGGGCGCGCACGGTCGCGGTCCCCGTGTTCCAGAACAGGACCCTGCGGCGCGAGGTCGAGCACGCCCTCACGCGCCACGTCCGGCGCGAGGTGCTCGAGACCACGCCGCTCCACCTCGCCGCGGAGGACGCCGCCGACCTGGTCATCCGCGGGTCGGTGCAGGAGGTCCGCGAGCAGGTGCTGATCGCCGGGCCGGCGCAGGAGGTCGTGCACGCGGCCGTCACGGTCGCCGTCCGGTTCGCCGTCTTCACGCGCGACGGCCGCATGGTCGTGGGCGACGACGTCGACGGCGACGGCCGACCCGACGGGGAGCTGGTGCGGGAGGGGTACGCCGAGTTCACGGCCGCCCGGGGCGAGACCCGCGACACGGCGACAGACGAGGCCCTGCGGGACATCGCCGAGATGGTCGTGCAGGAGCTGACCGCGCGCCGCGACGACCGGCACGAGCCCAACGACGACCCGCGCGAGGCGGTGACGATCACGCCGGGCCGCCAGGTGGCGCTCCGCCAGTGGAACGCCGACTGGTTCCGCGTCGTCGTCCCGCCCGGGCTGGGGCTCTCCGTCACGCTCCTGGCGCCCGAGGGGCCGTTCACGCTCACGCTGCGCTCGGCCTCCGCCGCGCCGCTCCCCGACGCCGTGATGGCGGCCGACGGCCGCGCCGGCCGCGTGCCCCCCGGACCGGCGGAGCGGACCGTCCTCGTCGGCGTGACGGGTGACGACCGCGGGCGCCCCTACCAGCTGCTCGTGCGCCTGTCGCCGATCGAGTGAGTGAGCCTGCTCGCTCGACCGGAGCTCCGGTCCGCGCGTAGCATGAGCGCCCCGCGGAGGTAACCGACGTGAGCCCGCCCCTGCCCGACCACTACGTGACCACCATCCGGCGGCTCGTGCGCTTCTCGGTGGTCTCGATCTTCGTCGGCCTGTGCCTCGGCGTCTGGTCGACGGACGCCAACAAGCGGCTGCGCTACCTCGAGGTCACCGGCGCGCCGCGCCGCCTCACGGCCGAGGACCGCGCGGCCGAGGGCTCCCGGGTCGAGATGGAGCTCCCGCCGGGCCTCATGTGGGAGGTCGGGATCGACCTGCGCCTCAGCCACGGGCACGTGATCCTGATCGGCGGCGTCCTGCCGTTGTGCCTCGCGGCGGCGCTCGCGGTGGTCCACATGATGGGCGGCGCCACGATCGGCCGCGGCACGCTCGAGGCGTTCTACTGGCTCTACCTCGTGGGCGGGCTCGCGGCCATGGGGCTGATCATCTACAAGGGCTGGTTCCTCATGGCCTACGTGGGCGTCGAGGAGGCCGGCGGCTTCGACCTCGCCAAAATCCACGGCGCCATGTTCGGCGGGAGCCGGGCCCTGAAGGGAGCGGCCTACGGGCTCTCCCACACGATCCTCGCCGCCGCCGTGGGGATCATCGCCGTCGCCCTGTGGCGGGCGGTCGGCCGGCGCCGCCCGGCGCCCTGAGCCACACGCCGCCAGCGGCGGGCCGTCTCACAGCGGCCGTCGCTTGTCTGATGTCCACGTCCGGGCGCGCGGCCCATGCTCCGATCCGCAGTGAGGCACCTGGCGCCCTCGCTCCGGCCGCTTCGCGGCCTTCGCTCGGGGATGCGCGCCACCGCTCGATCTGCTCGCCTCGCTCGCAGATCAGCGGTGAGCGCGGTCAGTTCGGGACGAGGCGCCGCGGCCAGGTGTCGGCGACCAGCCGCAGGAGCGTCTCGTCCTCGAGCCGCAGCCGCCCGACCAGCCGCTCGAAGCGCGGGTCGCCGCGGAGGCCGTCGAGGTCGCTGTCCGCCAGCATGTGCTGCGGGTCGCGGTAGCCGTGGCGCACCGACCGGCGCAGGTAGCGGAGCGCGTCGTCGGTCCGCCCCGCGAGCGCGTGGCCGCAGGCGACGTTGTAGCTGGCGATGTGGTCGCCGGGGCGGCACCAGAGCATGCGGCGGAACTCGACGATCGCCTCGTCCATGGCCTCGGCGTAGAGCAGCTCGATGCCCAGCCGGTTCTGCAGGGTGAGCCGGTCCTCGCCGGGCCGGCGATCCTGCTCCATGCGCACCAGGCGCTCGCGCGCCAGCGGCAACCCGATGCGCTGCACGGGCCCGGGGTCGCCGGCGCGGGCCAGCACGCGCATGAGCTCGAGCGCGTCGTCGTTCTGCTGCTGGCCGCGCGCCGGGGCGCCGACCGCGCGCCTGAGCACCTCGAGCGCGTGGGCCCGGTCGACCTTCACCAGCGCGGCGCCCGCCGCCGGTCGCAGCCCTCCGCCGAAGTTCGCCACGTAGCGGGCCAGCATGGCCTTGAGCGAGGTCGTCAGCGCCGGGTCGAGCGGCGGCCCCACCTCGGCCAGGATCGGCAGGACCGGGCCGAGGACCCGCAGCTCGCCGCGCTCGACCAGCCGCACCAGGGCCACCCGGGCGTCGTCGCAGGCGGGGGCGAGGTCGCCCAGGGCGCGCGCCAGCCGCTCGAGCTCGTTCTCGGTGATGTTCGGCTCGTCCAGGCGGACCGCCAGCGGCTGCGTCGACAGCCGCGCCAGGAGCGCCACCGCCTCGGGCGCCGCGTCCGCGGGGGTGCGGCCGAGGGCGCGGATGATCCGCAGGCGACGCGCCCGCCCCGTGCCGGACGCGGGGTCGAGCATGCCGCCGAGCGCCGCCACGCCGGGGGCGCCGAGCCGGGCCAGGCCGTAGAAGATCCGGTCGTCATCGCCCAGCTCGCCCGCCGCGAGGAGGCCTTGCAAGGCCTCGAGCGCCCCGGGCGCGCGCACGGCGCCCAGGGCCCAGCCGGCGAGCGCCCGCACGTCGCGGTCGGGGTCCTGGAGCAGCGGGCGCAGCGCCGCCGCGGAGCCCGGCTGGCCGAGGAGGCCCAGCGTGCGCACCGCCTGCCGCCGCAGCCCGAGCGGCGCCCGGGGGTCGCAGGCGACCTGCTCGGCCCGCTCCCGCGCCGGGCCGAGGCGCCGCTCGCCCGCGAGCCGCAGGGCCTCCTCCGCCACGACGGCGTCCGGGTCGCGCGTCAGGACCGCCACCGGCAGCAGCGCCTCGGCGTCCACGGGCAGGACGGACAGGGCGCGCAGCCCCGCCAGGCGGACCTCGGGCTGCGCGTGGCCGAGCGTCGGGGTCACGGCGGCGGCCGCCGCCTCCGCCCGCGCGGCGTCGGCCGCCTCGGCGACGAGCCGCGCCGCGCGCGCCTGCGCGAGGGGCGGGCCGCCGCCGATCACGGCGCGCAGCGCAGGATGCGCCGCCTCCGCCGGCAAGGCGGCGAAGCACAGGGCCAGCTCGTGGAAGCCCTCGTCGAGGTCCACGTCGGCGAGGGTGGCCAGGGTGGCGGCCATGTCGCGCGCCACGTCGCCCTCGGGCCTGACCCGCCGGATGATGTCCGCCACCAGGTCGAGCGCCACCACGGCGTAGCGCGTCCCGACCTCGCCCGCGCCCGCGCGCCGCCGGGCCAGGCGCACCAGGAGGTCGACCGTGCGCCCCGCCCGGCCCGCATCGCCGGCCTCGGCCTCGGCCGCGGCGAGGAGCGCCTCGCGCGCCTCGAGGGCCTGGGGGAACGTCGCCGCGTAGGTCGTCCGCCCCTCGACGATCTGCCGCACGTGCTGCTCCGTCCGTGCGTCGCGCACGCTCAGCAGCGCCAGCACCTGGAAGCGAATGTCCGGATCGGGATGCGCGGCGAACGGGCGCAGGGCCTCCGGGGAGCGGGCGGCCACCTCGCTCAGCCGCGCCTGGGCCTCCGTCCGGGCCTCGGCGTCGTCGGCGGCGAGCGCCTGGACGAGCCTCGACAGCTCGGCCGCTGTCGGTGCGGCCGCCGAAGCGGCTGGCGGTGGCGGATCCGACTGCGCGCTGGCCGACCGCGCCGTCGCCAGCAGGGCGAGGAGGAGGAGGAGCGGCGCCCACGCCGCGCCGGTCACGACGGCATCGACCCGGGGCCGAACCCGTCCTCGAGCAGCTCGCGGCGGTTGAACTTGCGGGTGCGGATCTGCACCCCGATCAGGAACTTCGACAGGTTGCTGCGATGCTCGGGCTCGAGCTGCTCGAACTGCACGCCCAGGTCGTAGGGCGGGTGCAACTGCCCCGGACGGTGCTCCGGGCTGGGCCGGCACCAGCGGAGCGAGGCCAGCGCCTTGATCGGCCTGCTGCCATCAGGCACCACCAGGTTGAGGCCGATCAGGATCCGGCCCTCGCCCAGCCGCGGCAGCCACTCGGGCCCAGGGATCGGGCCGGTGAAGAGCATGCCGCCCTTGCTCAGGTTGTGGACGAGCCCCGGGAAGATCTTGTCGCACTGATACTGCTCGACGTGCGACAGGAACTTGTAGCGGACGCCGAGGTTCTCGGCGGGGCGGAACTTGATCCGCGCCGCGCGCCGCTTCTCGTTACCGCCGACGGTGGACATCGCTCGCCCTCGCGCGACCCCGTCGCGCACGTGGGGTGGAGCCTAACAGACTAGGATCTTGTCCGACAGGGGCGAGGTGGACATGAAGCTGGGGGTCCTGATCGGCGGGAGCGACGCGCCGGGGCTCAACGCGGTCATCCGGGCGGTCGTGCGCACGGCGGTGTTCCGATACCGATCGGACGTGGTCGGGGTCAGCCACGGGTTCGAGGGCCTGCTGCGGCCCCCCGAGGTCTGGCCGCTCGGGCCCGGCGACGTGCGGGGCCTGTCGCGCCGGGGCGGGGCGATCCTCGGCTCGTGCAACCGGGGCAGCCCGTTCTCGAGCGAGGGCCGGGACCGCTCGGACGAGGTCCTCGAGACGGTGCGCTGGATGGGGATCGACGCCCTCGTGTGCGTCGGCGGCGACGGCTCGCTGGCGATCGCCGACCGCCTCCACCGCCTGGGCGTGCCGATCGTCGGCATCCCCAAGACGGTCGAGAACGACCTCGACGGCACGGGGGTCACGTTCGGCTACTCGACCGCCGTCGAGATCGCCTGCGAGGCGATCGACAAGCTGCAGACCACCCGCGAGACCCAGCACCGGGTCATGTACATCGAGGTCGTCGGCCGGCGCGCCGGCTGGATCGCGCTCTCGGCCGGGATCGCCGGCGCGGCGGACGTGATCCTGATCCCGGAGATCCCGTACCGCGTCGACGCGATCGCCGAGGTGGTCCGCGAGCGCGCGGCCCAGGGCAAGCCCTCGACGATCGTCGTCGTCGCCGAGGGGGCGCGCGAGGTGGGCGGCGCGCCGGCGTACGAGGACCCCGGCGTGCGGCGGCAGGGCGGCGTGGCCAGCAGCCTGGCCGCCCGGGTCGAGGCGCTCTGCCAGGCGGACTACCGGGTGACGGTGCTCGGCCACCTCCAGCGCGGCGGCGCGCCCAACGCGCAGGACCGGATCCTGGCCACGCGCTTCGGCGCGGCGGCCGTGAAGGCGGCGCACGAGGGGCGCTCGGGTCAGATGGTCGGGATCGCCGGCAGCGAGATCGTGCACGTCCCGCTCGACCGAGCCGTGGGGACGATCAAGGCGGTCGACCCGCAGAGCGAGCTCGTGTGGACCGCGGTGTCCGTGGGGACGTCGTTCGGCGTGCCGGTCGAGGAGCTCGCCGCCCTCCCGCGGCCGGCGCAGGCGCCTGTCGCCGCCGGGCCGGCGGCGGGCGGTCGGGCCGGGCCGTGACGCCCCGCGGGCGCGCGCGTGGCTGACCCCCCGTCGGAGGACCCCGCCGCGATCCGCGAGGCCCTCGCGCGGGGCGAGGTGCGGCGGGTCGTCGCGGCGCGCGTGGCGCGCGTGGGCGACACGCTCCACGTGCGGCCGGCGCTCGAGCTCCTGGCCGCGGCGCTGCCGGCGGTCCGCGTCGCTCCCTGGCCTCGGACTGCGCCCTGCCGCCGCGCGCAGCACCGCCACCCAGCGAGGTGCTCACCGCGCCGCACGGCCTCGCCCCGGGCGCTGCTCGGGCAGCGCCGCCTCGCCCTGCGCGCCGGCGAGCCGGTCGACCTGTGGCTCGGGCTCGAGGACAAGCCCTGGGCGCGGCGCCTGGCCAGGCCTCGGCTGCCGCTTCTTCCACGCGACGAGCACGGCCGGGAGCACGTCGTCGAGCGCAAGGCGGGGGTCCTCGCGCCGCTCGGGCTCTGGCAGGGCGGCGCGCCGCCGCCGTGCGCTGGCGGCCGCTCGACGCCGCGCTCGCGGCCGCCCGCGCGCGCAACGCCGCTCCCGCGGCCGATCGTCGGCCTGGGTCGGCAGCCACGCCATGGGCGGCCTGCTCGCGCCGCGCCGCCGCCGCGACCCCTCGCCCGGCTGGGTGCGCGGCGCCGGTCAGGCCCTGCACGCGGCGCTCGGCGCGGGCGTCGTCGTCCAGGCCGGCGCGGGCGGCGCCGAGCGCCGCGCCGCCCGCGAGGCCCACGCGGCCCTCCTGCGCGCGGGCGTCCCGGCGCTCCTCCTCGACGGCCTGGACCTCGAGGCCCTCGGCGGCGCGCTGGCGGCCCTCGACCTCTACGTGTCCGCGAACACCGGCCCTGCCCACCTGGCGGCCGCGTGCGGCACGCCGCTGGTGCTGCTCGAGGGACCCTCGACCGCCGCCGCCCGCCCCTGGGGGGCCGAGCGCGTCGACGTGGTGAACCTCGGCCTCCCCTGCAGCCCCTGCCGCGGCAGCCCGCACGGCCGCGCGTGCCTCGCGCCGCGCTGCCTCGACGACGTGCCGTTCGCGCGCGTCGTCGCCGCCGCGCGCCAGGTCATCGACGGTGACCGGGGCGCCTGACCGAGGCGCGGGGGCGCCCCCGCGGAGGGCGACGCCGGCGCCGACGCCGCCCTCCGGCGGTCGCCCCCGCGCGTTCAGCGCGCGGGACGCCGGGGAGACTCGATCCGAGTTGTCAAAGACCGGGGGCCTCTCGAGGCGAACGAAAGACTAACCTGCGGGTCCGACAACCCCGGTCAGCTCGGCGCCGATCGCCGAGGCCCGCGCGGTCACACCACGGCGCGAACCGCCTCGAGCGCCGCCGCCGAGGCCGGCCCGCCGGCCTCGAGCGTCGCGCGCCGCGCCGGGTCGGCGTGGGCCAGGCGCACGGTGAGCCGGTCGCCCGGCAGCGCGGCGGCGATCCGGTCGGCCCACTCGATGAGGACCGCCCGCGGGCCCTCCTCGAGCGCGCCGAACCCCAGGTCGACGAACGCGCCGGGGCTCTCGAGCCGGTAGGCGTCGACGTGCAGGACCTCCGGCGCGCCGGGGTACTCGGCCGCGATGATGAAGGTCGGGCTGACGACGTCGTCCTCGTCGACCCCGCCGGCGGCCGCGATCGCCGCCTTCGCCAGCGCCGTCTTCCCGGCGCCCAGGTCGCCCTCGAGGGCCACGACGAGCCCAGGCCGCAGGGCCTGGCCGAGGGCACGGCCCAGGCGGCGCGTGGCGTCCGGGTCGGGCAGCTCGAGCGTCCAGGGCGTCACGCCCGGATCTTCGCACGCCCGGACCTGTCCGAGGGACCGCGTAACATCCCGCCGCGATGAGCAAGATCCGGGAGCTGCCGCCCGACCTCGTGGACAAGATCGCCGCCGGCGAGGTCGTCGAGCGGCCGGCCAGCGTCGTCAAGGAGCTGCTGGAGAACGCCCTCGATGCCGGGGCGCGCCGCGTCGAGGTGACCGTCGAGGAGGGCGGCCTGCGCCTCGTCCGCGTCACCGACGACGGCGAGGGGATGACCCCCGACGAGCTGCCGCTGGCCGTGCGCAGCCACGCGACCTCGAAGATCCGCACGGTCGACGACCTGTTCGCGATCCGGTCGCTCGGGTTCCGCGGCGAGGCCCTGGCGAGCATCGCCGCCGTGTCGCACCTGCGCGTCGCCAGCCGCCCGCGCGACGCGCGCGGCGGCGCGGAGCTGCGCGTCTCGGGCGGCCGGATGGGCGAGGTCGCGCCGGCCGGGCTCCCGCCGGGGACCACGATCGAGGCCGCCGACCTGTTCTTCAACGTGCCGGCGCGGCGCGCCTTCGTGAGCACGTCGCGCGCGGAGCTGCGCGCGGTCACGGTCGAGGTCCGCCGCCAGGCCCTCGCCCGGCCCGAGGTGACGCTGCGCCTGGTGGCGGACGGGCAGGCCGTGATCGACGCGCCCGCGACCGACGAGCCGCGCGAGCGCCTGGCGCAGCTCCTCGGGCGCGACCTGGCCGAGGACCTGATCGCCGTGCCGCGCGCGGAGGAGGAGGCCGGGACGCTGCGCGGCTACGTCTCGCCCTGCGACCGCAGCCGCGGCGACTCGCAGCAGCAGTTCTTCTTCCTCAACGGCCGCACCGTGCGCGACCCGACGCTCCTCTCGGCCGTGCGCCAGGCCTACGCCAACCTGCTCCCGCCGCGGCGCCACCCGACGGCGCTCCTGTGGCTCGACGTCGACCCGGCCGACGTCGACGTCAACGTCCACCCGCAGAAGGCCGACGTGCGCTTCCGCCGCGACCGCGAGGTGTTCCACCTGATCGTGCGCGCCGTGCGCGCGGCGCTGCAGCGCGGCGGCATGGTCGCCGAGCTGCACCTCGCGCGCCGCCCGACGCCGGCCCTGGCCGCCGTCGCCCCCGCGCCGCGCGCCTCGCGCCCGGCGCCGTCGCCGTGGCGCTCGCCACAGCGCCGTCGCCGTCGGGGCTGCCGTCGCGTCGGGGCCGCAGGCCGGCCCGGCGCCGCTCCACGCCCAGCCGGCCGCCGCCCCCGCGCCGCCGGGCCGTTTCCTGCAGGTCCACCGCCGCTACGTCCTCGAGGAGACGCCCCAGGGGCTGCGCCTCCTCGACCCGCACGCGCTGCACGAGCGGATCCTCTACGAGGAGATCCTCGCGCGCCTCGCCGCCGGCCCGCTCGAGAGCCAGCGCTTCCTCTTCCCGCAGGTGGTCGCCGCCGGCCCGCTCCTGCTCGCCGCGCTCGAGGAGCGCCGGGCCGCCCTCGAGGCGCTGGGCTTCGAGGTGGCGCCCTTCGGGCGCGACGCGCTGGCCGTCCACGCCGCGCCGCGGCTCCTCGCCGCCGAGCGCGTCCCAGACGCGCTCGGCGAGCTCCTCGGCGCGCCCGAGGCGCTCGCTCCGCACGACGAGGGCGGCGGCCTCCTGCACGACATCGCCGCGGCGCTCGCCTGCAAGGCGGCCGTCAAGTTCGGCCAGGCGCTCACGGACGCCGAGGTCGAGGCGCTCCTGCGCCGGCGCGCCGAGGTGAAGAACGGCCACTGCTGCCCGCACGGGCGGCCCACCGCGCTCACGCTCACGCTCGACGAGCTCGACCGGCGCTTCGGCCGGCAGGCGCTCGGCTGATCAGCGCGGGGCCTCCGCGGGCTGCGCGACGATGAGCCGGGGCTCGACCGGCCCCGGGTCGAGCGGGTCTCGCTCGCGGAGGTGCTTCATGAGCAGGTCGAGCAGGACCACGCCCGTGTCGCGCACGTCGGCGCCGCGCGTGAACACGACGTGCCCGTCGCCGCCGGCGGCCAGGAAGTTGTTCGTGGCGACCTTGTAGGTCCGGTCCGGGTCCAGCGGCTTGCCGCCGACCGTCACGCTCACCAGGCGCTGCCCCTCGGCCGCCTCCGGGTCGATCATGACCACGGCGCCCGAGACCTCGAGGACGCGCGCCGGCGACGCGAGCATGCCCGCGAGCAGCTCCCGCAGGTCCTTGCCGCTCAGGAGCAGCGTGACGACCGTGTTGCCGAACGGCGCGACCTCGTAGAGGTGCCGCACCTGCACCTCGCCGGCGAGGAGGTCGCCGCGGATCCCCGAGCGGTTGTGCAGGGCCACGTCGACGCCGGTCGCCTGCCGCATGGCGTCGACGTGCAGGTTCCCCAGCCCCGAGGGCTCGAAGCCGCGCCCGCGCTCGAGGTCGCGCACGAGGGCCCCCACGCGCTGGCCGACCTTCTCCTTCACCTTGTCGATGAACGGGGCGAGCACTCCGGGCAGCTCGTCGCCGGGCGGCAGGAGGTCGGCCTCGGCCGTGACCCTCCGCGGCGCGCCGTCGCGCGCCGGTGTGACCGCGACCCGCACGCGCCCCAGGGCCTCGGCGCGCGCGCCGGTCTGGCACACGAGCACCGAACCCTGCCGGTCGCCCGCCGGCAGCCGCGTGTGGCTGTGGCCGCCGATGATCACGTCGACCTTGCCCTGGAAGCGGCGCGCCAGCGCGCGGTCGGTCGTCAGTCCGCAGTGCGTGATCAGGACCACGAGGTCGACCGGCGGCAGGAGCTCGAGGACGCGCTCGAGCGTGGCCGCCTCGTCGGGGAACTCGAGGTCGCCCGTGACGCCCTTGAGGGTCACCTCCTTCATGGCGCTCGTCGTGAGGCCCACGAGGGCCACCCGCGCCCGCCCGGCGGCGCTCGTCAGCGTGCGCACGACCGCCGCGCCGCGCAGCGCCTCGTGCAGGGGCTCGCCCGGGCGCGCGCCAGGGAGCCCGAGCCACTCGGGCCGCGCGCCGCCGGGCTGGCGGATGTTCGCGCCGAGGAAGGGGAAGTCGGCGCCCCACGCGAGCCGCGCCGCGACGTCGACGCCGTGGTCGAACTCGTGGTTCCCTACGACGCCGGCGTCGTAGCCCATGTGGTTCATCCACGCGACCATGACCTCGCCGTCGGTCAGGTCGCCCTCGGGCGTCCCCTTGAACAGGTCGCCCGCGTCGAGCAGGAGGACCGCGTCGCCGCGCTCGCGGGCGCGGTCGCGCTCCTGGCGGATCGCCCGCCCGAGGGCCACGAGGCCTCCGACCCGGCGCGGCGGCTCGAGCACCTGCCCGTGCAGGTCGTTCGTGTGCAGGATCGTGAGCCGGACGGCGCCGTCGCGGGGCTCCTGCGCGAGCGCCGGCGCGGCGGCCACGAGGCCCAGGACGAGGAGGAGGGCGGCGAATCGACGAGGCATGGTGACCTCCCGGGCGCCACACTCTACAGCCCGACGCCCCGACATGATGGGAGGAGCGCGCAGCCGCCGAGCGCACCTCCGCGCCACGGAAGAGCGCGGCGCTACCACATCTCGCTGGTGACCCGCCTCGATCGGAGCAGCCCGTGAGGCGAGGCCGCGGAGGCTGAGGCGAGGCGGCGCGCGCGCGGGCGACGTCGTATCGGCATACTTCGAGCCCGCGCGCGCGCCGCCCCGCCCAGCATCCGCGGCCGCAGCCATCGAGCACACATCAGCCGTCGAGCACACCTCAGCGGACGTCGAGGAGCTCGAGGAGGACCGCGCCGTCTCGCTCCACGCGCACCACCCCCGGGAACACCGGGGCGCGCCCCTGGACCGCCGTGGTCGTCGTATGCCGACCCTCGCGCGTGATCCACGTCTCGAGGCGCAGGCCGCCCACCGCCAGCGGCGGCCCGGGCTCGCCCCCTACGAGGGGCGGCGTCGCCGGGGCGCGCGGGAACCGCTGCTCGAGCGGGTCGCCGAGCGGCTCGCCGCCGGCCGAGGTGCGCACGCGGAACACGACCTCCGCCGCGGTCACGGCGATCACCTCGTAGACCTGCTCGCCCACGCCCGCCGAGCGGAAGCGCCAGCGCTGGCCGGCGCGGACCTCGCCTGTGGCCTCGCCGCCGCCGGGGCAGCCGGCGACGAGGAGGGCCAGGAGCCCGGGCACGAGGAGTCGGCGAGCGGCCACGGGCACGTTATAGGCCGGCGCGGCTCCGGAAGCACGAAGGGCGGCGAGCTCGCGCCCGCCGCCCTCGTGACCGTCAGCCGACCCGATCGATTACTCGATCTTCGTCAGCTCCATGTTGGTGTTGCCGTCCACCTGGCTCCGGATCAGGCCGGGGAACGTCGGGACGTTGCCGGTCATCGACATCCAGGTCTTGGTGTTGTCCATCTTCGTGACGAGGCAGTCGAACGAGTGGCCGCTGACCTCGACCTTCTCGCGCGACGTCTCGACCTTCGGCGTGTCGGCCGGGGCGTCGCCCGTCGTCGCCGGGACCGTGTACTCCCACTTCTGCTCCGACGGGTCGCCGACCGGGGTCAGGCCCGAGCCCATGTCCATGAGCGTCGACTGGTTGTACTTCACCACGTTGTCACCCACCTCGGTGACCTCGTAGATCATCGCCATGGCCGGGGCGCCGGGGTTCGTCATGGTGTAGGTGTACTTCTGCCCCACCTTGACGTGCGACAGGTCGGGCTTGCCCGACGCGGCCGGAGCGGCGTCGCCGCCGCTGGCGGCGCCGTTCTCGCCGGTCGCCGGCGTGTCGCCGCTGGTCTGGTTCGGGGTGTCGCCGCTGGTGGCCCCGCCGCCCGCGCCACCCTCCGGGCAGCCGCTGAGGGTCAGCCCGATGCCCACGACAAGGGCCGTCACGATCTTCTTCATGGTCGTCTTCCTCATTCCCTTAGCGCCGGCATCGTCGGCGCAGCCTCGTTGATCTTCCGTGTGGGGGGGCTCGGCCCCGCCGCGGGACGAAGTGTCGACCATCCAGGGCCCGTTTGCAAGCCCACCGTGCCGCGGCGCGGCGTGAGAGGCGGGCCATCGCGCGCGGGGGTCCGCCGGGTGCGTTGCCGCGCGCGCGTCGCCCCACTAAGCTTCGTGACGGTGAGGCGATCGGGCGGGCTCTCGTGGGCGGTCACGGCGCTGGCGCTCGCCGCCGTGGGCGCCCGCGGCGCCGAGTGCCCGGTCGACGGCGCGCGCCTCGCCCAGCCGGCCGCGCGCCCCTGGAACGCCGGCGGCGGCGTCGACAGCGACGGCTGCGCCCGGTCGATCACGCCGAGGCAATGCCGCGCGGCCGACCCGGGCGCCACCTCGCGTGCGGCGGGTGCGCCGCGTTCACCGCCGACGCGTGCCGCTCCCGGCGCGCCGCCGCCACGCAGGCGGCGGCGGTCCGGCGGCGCTCGCGGGCGTCGGCGCCCCGGCCACCAGTGCCGCGCGGCTGGAGCGGGCGGCGGAGGTCCAGGCGGCGCTCGGGGCGGGGCCCGGCGCAGGTCGGCGCCCTCCTCCTGCGCGGCCTGGGCCGCCTGCGGAGGAGGGCGTCTGGCTGGCCCGACGGCGCTATCGCCTCAGCAGCGTCGAGCAGGCGCGCGAGCTGGCCGCGTGCGCGCGCTCGAGGACCGGGCATGCGCCGCGGCGGCGGTCTGGTAACCGGCCGCGCACCTCGACGCGGCCGCGGCCGACCCCGCAGGCGCTGCGCCGCGGGCTCGACGGGCTCCTGCGCGCCTCGCCGGCCCTGACCTCGTCGCGGCCGTCCGCGCCCGGCAGCCGTGGCCCCCGTCGAGCGCCGCGTCGTCGAGTGCAGGCCCGCCTGGGCCGCCAACAGACCGAGGCGGCCCGAGCTGGTCCTGGTTCGCGAAGTTGGCCCGCTTCGGCGACCCGGAGCGCCGCGACCGCTGGCTCGACGCGGCCGCCGCCCGGCACGGCGAGGCCGTGGCCCCGGAGCTGGCGCGTTGCGCGCTGCCTGGGCCGAGGAGGTCCGCCTGCTCGGCCAGGCCTCGCGCCCGCTTCGGAGGAGGCGGCGGCGAGCCGCGGCGCCCGCGGAGCGCGCGCGCCTCCTGTTCCTGGCGGGCGACGCCGCAGCCGCGGCGGCGACCCCCACGCGCGCGCCGCCTGCTCGGCCAGACGATCGACGCCGACCCCGACGGGCGCGCGGCCGCGGCGGCCCGCGCGCTCCTCGAGCCCTGACGTGCGGCCGCCCTCGCCCCGCCCCGCCGCCTGGAGCCCCCCGTGAGCCGCGGGGTCAAGCTCCTCTCCGTCGCGCTCGTGGTGTTCGTCGGGGTGGTGTTCTCCTCGTGGCTGGACGCGCGCACGGCCGCGCGCGTCGAGGCCGAGCGGGCCCGCCGCCACCGCCGGCTCGAGGAGGCCGCCCTGGCCCTCTCCGCGCGCGTCGACCGCGCCGGCGGCCTGGCCCGCGCGCTGGCCGACGCCGGCGCGCTGCGCGAGGTCGTGCTCGAGGACGGCCCGGCCGAGGGCTGGGGCCTGCTCGACCGCCTGCTCCCGCGCCTGGCCGCCGACGACGACGTCGTGCGCGTGGGCGTGCTCGCCGACGACGGCGCGCCGCTCGTCGGCTACGACAAGCGGCCGCGCCCCGCCCCGCCGCCGCTGGCCCCGCTCGAGCCGCCGGCGGTCGCGCGCCGCGCCCTCGCCGCGCCGCTCGGCGGGGCGGCCTTCGACCTCGAGCCGGGCGGCGGGCTGCTCCTGGCGGCCGTGGCGCTCGGGCAGGCGCCGCGCCGCGCCGTCGTGGTCGTCGAGATGGACGCGTCGGCCGACCTGCGCCGCCTCGACGAGGCCGGGGCCGACGGGCCCTGGGCGCTCGTCGCCGACGACGACCGGGCCCTCGCGCCGGCGGGCGCCGAGGTGCCCCCCCGGCCGGCCGCGCTCGACGCCTGGGCCAGCGGCACCGTGGTCGAGGGCGACGCGATCGCCAGCGCGCTCGCCGTGCCCGGCGTCCCGCGCGGCGGCTGGCAGGTCCGCGCCCGCGCGCCGTCGCGGTCGCGCGACGAGGTCCGGCGCGAGGGGGTCGAGGCCTTCGGGGTCGGCCTCCTGCTCCTCCTCCTCTTCCTCCTGCCCGTGCGCCTGCACCTCGCCGACCGCGGCACGCGCGCGGCCGAGGCGGAGCGCCGCTTCTCCGAGACGGTGTTCGACGCCATCGCGGACCCCCTGATCGTCGTCGACGCCCGCCTCGTGGTCACGGTCGCCAACCGCGCCGCGCGGTCCCGCCACGGGCAGGGGCTCGTCGGCCAGCGCTACGAGGACACGGTCGCCCGCGCGCGCGCGGCGCCCGCCGCCGAGGTCGAGGCCCTGCGCGAGGTGCTCGAGGGCGGCCGCCCGCGGCGCGACGACGTCGCCGACGCGCTGGGCGGCGCCTGGCAGGTGCAGCGCTGGCCGCGCGCCGAGGGCGGGGTCGTCACGCACGTCGTCGAGCACGCGCGCGACGTGACCGAGATGCGCCGGCTCCAGGCCCAGCTCATCCAGAGCGAGAAGCTCTCGACGCTGGGCGAGATGGCCGCCGGCGTGGCGCACGAGATCAACAACCCGATCGCCGCCATGAGCATGTACGCACAGCTCCTGCAGGAGGAGCTGCGCGAGACCCTCGGCCCCGACGCCCCGGCGCTGGAGAAGCTGCGCACGATCGAGGACCAGGCGGCGAGCGTGGGCGAGATCGCCCGCAGCATGCTGCGCTTCTCGCACAAGAGCGACGGGCCGCGGCAGGCCTACGACGTGCGCGCGGCGATCGAGCGCGCGCTGGCGCTCGTCGAGCACCGGCGGGCGCTCGACGGCGTGACGCTCGAGCGCGCCCTCGACGTCGACCCCCCGCCGCGCGTCGTGGGCAACGAGGGCCAGCTCGCGCAGGTCGTGCTGAACCTCGTCGTCAACGCGGCCCACGCCATGAAGGGCCGCGGCGGGGCGGTGCGGGTGGCCGTCACGCGCGCCCGCGAGGACGTCTACCCGCCCGGCCGCCCGGTCGGGCTGGTCACGGGCAACCCGGAGCGCGTGCGGGTGTCGGTCGCGGACGCCGGGGTCGGCATGCCCGCCGAGGTGATCGATCGTATCTTCGAGCCCTTCTACACGACCAAGCCGGTGGGCGAGGGGACGGGCCTAGGGCTCTCGGTGAGCTTCGCCATCGTGCGCGAGCACGGCGGCTGCATGTGGGTGCACAGCGAGCCGGGGGTCGGCACGACCTTCACGATCGACCTGCCGGCCGAGGACGCGGAGGGCGGATGAAGCCGAAGGTGCTCGTCGTCGACGACGAGCTGCCCATGCGCCAGGGGCTGAAGGAGGTCCTGGCCCGGGCCGACTACGAGGTCGAGACGGCCGACGACGGCGACCAGGCGGTCCGGCGCCTCGACCAGGGCGGCCTCGACGTCGTCGTCACCGACCTGCGCATGCCCGGGCGCGACGGCATGGAGGTCCTGCGCCACGCCCGGCAGGTGGCGCCCGAGACGCTCGTCTACATGATCTCGGCGCACGGCGACATCCCCACCGCCGTCGAGGCCATGAAGCTCGGCGCGGTCGACTTCATCCAGAAGCCCTTCCGCATCGACGAGGTCCGCGCGCGCATCCGCGCCGGCCTCGACAAGCGCGACCTGGCCCGCGGGCCCCGCGGCGACGTGGCCGAGGGGAAGGTCGACGCGGCGATCTACGCCGAGTTCCCGGAGCTCGTCGGCCGGAGCCTGGCCATGGCCCGGGTCCTGCACACGGTCAAGAAGGTCGCCCCGTCGCACCTGCCCGTGCTCGTCCTCGGCGAGACCGGCACGGGCAAGGAGCTGATCGCGCGCGCGCTGCACCGGCTGTCGGCGCGCAAGGGCCCGTTCATCGCCACGACCGGCCAGCTCCCGGCGACCCTGATCGAGGGCGAGCTGTTCGGGCACGCCAAGGGCGCGTTCACCGGCGCGCACAAGGACAAGGTCGGCTACTTCGAGGCCGCGCAGGGCGGCACGCTGTTCCTCGACGAGATGGGCGACGTGCCCATGGCCGTGCAGGTGAAGCTCCTGCGCGTGATCCAGGAGCGCGAGGTCGTGCGCCTGGGCGAGGCGAAGCCGCGCAAGATCGACGCGCGGCTGGTCGCGGCCACGAACGTCGACCTGCCGGCGGCCGTCAAGGCGGGCCGCTTCCGCGAGGACCTGCTGTTCCGGCTCAACGTGATCACGCTCGTCCTGCCGCCCCTGCGCGAGCGCAAGGAGGACATCCTCCTCCTGGCGGAGACCTTCCTGAAGCGGGCCGGCGAGGCCCACGGGCGCACGCTCACGCTCTCGCCGGGCGCCGCGGCGCGCCTCGTTGCGCACGCCTGGCCGGGCAACGTGCGCGAGCTCGAGCACGTCTGCCAGGGCGTGGCCGTCATGGCCGAGCGCGACGAGGTGTCGGAGGAGGACATCGCCGGCGCGCTCTGACCATGCATGAGCGAGGCCATGCAACGGCCAGGAACGGCCGACAACAGGCCTGGGTCCGCGCCGCGACACCGCCAAGGCGACGAGTTTGAACCGCCAAAGACGCAAGGCCACATGGTCAGCGGCTGACTCGCAGGCGTGTCTTCCGTTCCCGTTCCCGTTCCCGTTCCCGTTCCCGCACCTCCGACGTCATCGATCATGCGAGTGAGCATGGAGACCACGCGGAGGGGGAGTTTCGACCCGCGCTCGTGGTCGAAGGTCATGTGTCCCTGACAACCGGGAACGGGAACGGGAACGGGAACGGGAACGGGTCGACGCAGCTCCGCGCCAACCAATCGGCATCGCGTCTTGGCGCTCTTCTGCCAGAGCTCTGCGGTGCTCGTGAGTGAGCCCGGCTAAGCCGCGCGCCGCCGGGCGGGCCGCTCGGGGGCCTGCCACGCCGCCGCCTGCCGGGCCTCGAGGTCGCGCGTCGCGGCGGCCTTGCCGCGGAGCAGGCACGCCCGCTGGTAGCGACGGAGGAAGCGGCGGAAGGCCGCGTCGCCGTGCCGCGGCTCGCGCCGGAGCGCCGCGCGCAGGTAGCCCCACACGATCCCGAGCGAGCCGACCGCCGCGGGCGGCTGGGGCAGGCGGAACAGGGCGCTCGCCAGCAGGTAGAGCGGGCCGGTGCCCATGAACCACTGCCCCGCGCCGTGGCGCACGCGCCCGGTCCACCAGTCGCGGTCGCTCGTGCCCATGGGGCGCAGGTGGTGGAAGCGCAGGGCCGGGTCGTCCCAGCTCACGGCCCGCCAGCCGAGCATGCGGCAGCGGTGGCAGTCGATCCCGTCCCACATGAGGGCGCGCACGAACCCGCCGAGCTGCTCGAAGCACTCGGTCCGGTAGAACTTCGCCATGCCGACCGAGTTCTCGTCGCCGCACACCTCGGGGACGAGCGGTGAGCCTTCGAGGATCGGCAGGGCCCGCGCGCCCTCGGGCAGGGCGCGCCCGGGCGGGAGGAAGTAGGGCTTGCCGCTGGCCGTGCCGATCCGCGGGTCGCGCTCCATGCGCGCCATGAGCCCCTCGAAGTAGCCCTCGGGCAGGTCGAGGTCGAGGTCCAGCTTGCAGACGTAGTCGTAGTCGGCCGGGTCGATCGTGGCGTAGCCCGCGTCGAAGGCCTCGATCACGCCGCCGCCCAGCGCGCGGCGGCCGCGGTCGTCGCGCCGCACGACGCGCAGGTAGGGCAGGCGCCGCGCCCACTCGCGCAGGATCGCCGGCGTCTCGTCGCGCGAGCCGTCGTCGACGATCACCCAGCGCGCCGGCGTGACCGTCTGGCGGGCGACGGCCTCGAGCGTCGTGCGGGCGTGGCGCGCCTCGTCGCGGCACGGCGTGATCAGGCAGTAGCGACGCGAGTGACCCACGGCCGACCTCCTGGCGCCCGCGGGGCGCCTTCACCCACGCCGGGGCAGGCAACCGTTGCGCCGCGGTGACGAGGAGGGGCGGCGGCCTTCCCTGGCAACGGTTTGTCGTGCTCCGGGACGGGCGCGCCCAGCCCCTCGGATGGGTCGGGCGCGCGCGCCCGCGGCCTCCCCGACCCCCGGTCGGGGCCCACGTCGAGGCCCGGTGATGGTCGAATCCGGGCCCCCGGGAGGAGGACCTCATGCGTCACGCCGCGCTCGCGAGCCTGCTCGTGGCCCTGGCCGCCGCGCCCGCGGCCGCCCAGCCTGCGCCGACCCCGCCGCTCGACGGGTTCCTGGCCCTCGACGACGCCGGCCGCCGCGGGGCGCCGCGCCTGCGCCCGGAGCGCCTCCTCCGCCTCGTGCCCGGGCTGCGCGGTCTGGCCCCGCCGACGACGGGCCGCCTGCGGCTGGCCGTCGTGCTGGTGGCGTTCGCCGACGTGGGCCCCGCCCCCTGGGGACCGGCGGCCTTCGAGCGGGCGCTCCTGTCGCGCGGCGACTACACGCGCACCCCGAGCGGCGACCCGGCCTTCGGGAGCATGGCCGACTACTACGCCGAGAACAGCGGCGGCGCGCTGGCGCTCGAGGGGCGCGTGTTCGACTGGGTGCGGCTGCGCGCGCGCCGCGCCGACGTCGAGCCCAGGCCCCTCGTCGACCCGGCCGGCCGGGCGCTCTTCGGGGGCGCGCTCGACGCGCTGCTCGCGCGCGAGGGGGCGCGGGCGCTCGACGACTTCGACGCCCTGGCCTTCGTCGTCGCCGGGCCGCAGGCGACCCGCCGCGGCTCGGTCCTCTGGCCGCACTCGACCGCGTTCGTCCACCGGGGCCGGGCGTGGCGCTACTACCTCATGCACTCCCACGACCGCCGCGGTCGCTTCGAGGCGATCGGCACCCACTGCCACGAGCTCGGCCACGTCCTCGGCCTGCCCGACAAGTACGGCGTCGGCCGCGGGACGGGCCTGGGGCAGTGGTGCGCCATGGCCACCGGCGCCCACGGCGGGCGGCCGCACGGCGTCGACGTCGCGGCGCCGCCGCGGACCTTCCGCGACACCGCGCGCGAGCTCGTCCGCGAGCAGGTGGAGCAGGCGCGCGGGTGGCTGCGCGACCTGGGTCTGCCGGGCCGGCGTCGGGCGCCGCCGCCGGCGGGCGAGGCGCGCCCGCTGCACCTGTGCGCCGTGTGCAAGGCGCGCCTGGGCTGGACGCGCCCCGTGACGCTCGACCCGCGCCGCGGCGCGCGCGTCTATCTGACGTCGATCGAGGCCGACGCGCGCCAGGTCGCGCGCGTGCCGCTCGACCCGCTCGGGCGCGAGGCGCTCGTCCTCGAGCACCGCCGGCCGGTGGGCTTCGACGCCGAGCTGCCGCGCGGCGGCCTGCTCGTGTGGCGCACCGGCGACCCGACCGCGGCCCTGCGCACGTTCGTGCCCTTCGCGGCCGTCGAGCTCGTGACCGCCCACGGGGTCCGCTCGACCGACGCCGCCCTGCGGACGCCCGCGCTCGTCCCCTTCCCGATCGACGGCCGCGACCAGGTCGTCGTCGCCGGCCGCGGCCCCGGCGCCTGGCGCGTGCGGCTGTCCGGGATCCGGGTCGACGCCGAGGGGCGGCTCTACGTGGAGGTCAGGCGGGGGGAGTGACCGCGTTCACCGCTGAAGCTGATCTCGAGGCGCGGGGCTACCGCGCCGGCCAGGCCTCGGCGGCGGCCTTCGTCGCGATCAGCACCGGCGGCTTGCCCTCGTAGCCGATGAAGTAAGCCCGCCGGCCGTCGGCGAACACCCACTGCGTCCAGATCGCCTGGCGGGCGCCGGGCCCGTCGGCGTCGAGGCCGCGGTGGTGCAGGACGCTCACGGGCGCCCCGCCGGCGAGGCGCGCCTCCTGCATGAACTGGCCGCGCTCGAGCTTGCCGCCGGCGGCGTTCTGGCCGTGCTGCACCGGCTGCGTGCGCGGCTCGACGACGTCCGCCCGCAGCTTGCGCTCGGCCGCCATGACGTCCTCGAGCTCCGCCTGCTGCCTCGTGAGCCAGCGGGCGCGCCCACCATCGACGGTCCGCTGCAGGAAGCCCTCGTCGGCCTTGAAGCGCTCGTAGGTGACCCAGCCGGCGCGGGTGCGCACGGCCCCCAGCTCCGCCAGGCGGGCGGCCGCCTGGCGCTGGTGCGGGCCGGCCTCGGCGCCGCTCGTCTCGACGTGCGAGAGGATCGCGATCGCCGTCGTCCGGTCGCCGAGCCCGTGGTACCGCGCGGCGAGCGCCAGCCACTCCTCGTGCGCGTCGGGCGCGAGCCCCTCGCGGCGCAGCTCGAGCTCCTGGCGCGAGAGCTGCCCGGCGAGCTGGACGAGGTCGTTGTCGTCGTACTTCTGGGCCAGGCGCTGCGCGTCGCGCGCGAGCGCGTACAGCCGGTCGGCGTCGCGCCCCGCCTGGGCGGCGAGCTGCTGCAGCCGCGCCACGTCGTCGTCGAGGCGCCGCACCGCCTCGACGACGAGCACGAGCCGCCCCTCGACGCGGTCGGCGCGGCCGAGCAGGGCCACGCGCGTCTTCTTGCTCACGAGCCGCACGATCGGCGTCGCGCCCGGGAGGTGGTCCTGCGCCAGGGCCGGCTGGATGCGCGCGTCGGCGAAGAAGAAGCCGGCCGGGCCCTTGAAGAGGCTGATCTGGTTGCCCCAGCACGACTCCCAGCGCCCGACGGCGTAGTAGCGCTTGCCGGCGGCGGCGGGCTGGAGGCGGGCCCAGCTCTCCTCGGGCAGGTGCTCGTGCCCCTCGAGCGCCGGCTCCTGGGCGCGGGCCGCGGGCGCCAGCGCGGTCACCGGCGCCAGCGCGGTCAGGGCGACGAGGACGACGAACGGCCGCACACCGACCATGTCACTCACCTCCGGGCCCGTCGCCCGGCGACGGGTCGATCCGCTGGAACACGAGGCCGTTCACGAAGTGGATGCGCTGCCCGTCGGGCATGACCCACAGCTCGAACACGACCGCGCTGGCGCCGAGCTGCTCGCGCGTGCGCTCCACGCGCTCGGGGTAGCCCTGGACGAGCCCGAGGACCATGTCCTTGTTCATCCCCTTGACGACCTCCTTCGACTGCCGGAGGAGGCTCTCGGGGAGGACGCCCAGGGGCTCGTGCTGGAGGAGGCGGCGCCGCTCGCCCTCGCACGCCTGGAGGAAGTCGGCGCGGTCGCGCGGGACCCAGCGGTCGCCCTGGCGGGCGAAGCCGACCAGCTCCTTGAACTTGTCGTAGGCGAGCCAGCGGCCCAGGTGGCGCTGCGCGTTGAGCTCGCCCGTGAGGGCCTGCTCGGCCCGCGCGCGCACGTCGGCCGCGACCTCGGGGTGCTCCCACACCGCGGCCAGGAGCTCGAGCGCCTTGAGGCGCCGGCCGACCTCGAGGTGCGCCTCGGCCCCGCCCGGCAGGGCCGGGAGGCCCGCGAGCTCGATCTCGCGCACCTCGTCGTCGAGCCTCCGGGCGAGGCGCGCGAGCTCGCGCCCCTCGTCCTGGTCCGCCTCGGCGTCCTGGAAGAAGCGGGCCACGCGGGCCTGCACGTAGCGCGAGAGCTCCGCCCGCCCCTTGCCGTCCCGCGCGCCCAGGGCCGCGTGGCGGCGGCGGGCGTGCTCGAGGTCCGACTCGAGCGCCAGGACGCGCGTGGCGACGAGCACGTACTGCTGGCCGACGCGCTGGCCGGTCCCGATCACCTGCAGGTTGCCGCGGCGCGGGATCGGGCGCCCGTTGGCGTCCTGGTCGCGGAGGAGGAGCTGCCGCAGCTGCGCGTCGCGCACGATGATGCGATCGACGAGCGGGGAGGCGTGCAGCTTGAGCAGCTCGTTGAACTGCTTGTTGAACTTGACGTAGATGAGGCTGTAGCGCTGCCCGTCCGGCGTCGTCGGCCCGAGCGCCGCGAACTGCGCGTCGCTCATGGCCTCGTGCCCCTCGGGGCGCTCCGGCTGCTGGGCGCGCGCCGGCGCCGCGGCGACGACGGCGGCGACGAGCGCGACCCCCCACGGGGCGAAGCGGGTCATGGCCCTCCTCCTGGTAGGGAGCGTAGCGGGCGCTCCGCGCGCGGTCCAACACCCCGCGCGCCTGGGCCCCGCGCGCCTGGGCCCCGCGCGCCTGGGCCCACGAGCCAGAGCGAGCGCTGGGGACGGCGCATCGGGTCGACCGCGACGGAAGGGACCGCCCCGGAGGCGCCGCCCCGCGCGCCTGGGCCCACGAGCCAGAGCGAGCGCTGGGGACGGCGCATCGGGTCGACCGCGACGGAAGGGACCGCCCCGGAGGCGCCGCCCCGCGCGAGCGCATCACTCATCAATGATCCTCGCGGTCGAAGACGTGCACGTAGTTCTTGCTCGTGGACACGAGCAGGTGCTCGTCCGTCGCCGAGAGCGCCAGCGCGCGACCGGCCTGCTCGGGGAAGCGCGCCTGCCAGGCGATCCGGCCCGTGGCGGCCTGCAAGGCGAAGACGTTGGGCGCGTCGAGGCCCACGACGAGGCGGTCGCGGAAGCGCGCCAGCCGCGGCCGCCCCTTGCCCCCGGCGCGGCGGAACTCGGCCTTCCACAGCGGGCGGAGCGAGGCGGGGTCGAGGGCGCGGACCGCGCCCCGGTGGTTGGCGACGAAGAGCGCCGCGCCGTCGGGGTCGCCCAGGAGCACGAGGCGCTCGCCCGGCTCCTCGTGCGCGGCCTCGCGCTGGCGCCCCGTGGCAGCGTCGAGCAGGACCACCTTGCCCGACTGCAGGGGCACGGCCAGCGAGTCGCCCAGGACCACGGCCGGGCCGTCGAGGGGCGCCTCGGCGCACCACACCCAGGCGCGGGCGCCGTCCGGGCGCAGGGCGTAGATGCGGGCGTCGTCGGCGGCGACCGCGATGATGTTGGCGCGCGCGGAGAAGATCGGGTCGAAGGTGATGCCGGCCTCGGCGCGGTCGGTCCACAGGCGGGGGGCGCCGCCGCCGGGGGGGTAGCAGAGCACGTCGCCGTCGCGGGTGGCCACGACGACCCGGCGGTCGGGCAGGACGAGGGGGCGGGCGATCACCGGCGCGTCGGCGGGGAACAGCCCGCGCCGCAGGGGGTCGCTCCCGGCCGCGGCGGTGAGGTCGATGCCCACGACCCCGCCCTCGACGAGGCCCACGAGGGCCAGGTCGCCGGCGAGCGCCGGGGGGCTGAACGTGTCGCCGCGCTCGCCGAGCTGCACCCCGTCGAGCCCCGGCAGGGTCTGGACGCTGCGCCCGTCGATGCGCAGGGCGCGCAGCCGCCCGTCGCGGCTCGGCCCGAGGTGCGCGCCCTGGGCGAGCGCGTGGACGAGGGGCGTGTCGAGCCAGCCGTCCGCGATGAACGAGCCGTCCGGGTCGTCGTAGATCGCGACCTTGACCACGTCGTTCCAGCGCTTGGGGTCCTCGAACACGTGCGTCCACAGGGTGCGCTGCTCGTCGCGCCCCTCGCGCTTGGGCGCCTTGACCTCGACGCGCACGCGGTTGGCGGGGTCGTAGGAGCAGAGCTGGAACTCCGCCTCGGCGCCCATGGTGCCCTGGAAGTAGCCGTTGACGTAGATGTCCAGGCCGGGCGGCTCGGTCGCGACGAGCAGCGGCAGCTCGACCTTCTTCATCTCCGGCGCGGTCGGGTGCTCCTGCCAGAGCTGCACGGCCTTCTCGAACCAGCCCTGGTAGTCGCGGTTGGCCTTGCGCCGGATCATCTCCTCGAGGAGCTGGGCGGCCACGGCGCGCGACGGGTCGGGCGGCGGCTTGAGCCAGTCCATGATCCGGTCGCGCGCGGCGTAGGCGCCGCCGCCGGTCGCGAGCAGGAGGACGAGGAGGACCGGCCAGAGCCCGAGGCGACGCGGGGCGCTGGCCTGCCGCAGCTCGAGCTCCTCGAGCTTGCGGGCCATGTCCTGGCGCGTCGGGTCGAGCTGCGTGATCGCCTCGTAGCACTGGCGCAGCCGGTCGAGGTCGCGCCCCGACTGCTCGAGCTGCTTCGCCAGGTCGTCGTAGATCCCCAGCGCGTGGCGGTCGGCGCCGGTGCGGCGCAGGCTGTCGGCGAGCGGCACGAGGACCTTCGCCTGGCCGGGGAAGTACTCGGCCAGCCGCCCGTAGAGCGCCGCCGCCGCGGGGAAGTCGTTGAGGGCGTAGGCCTCCTCGGCGCGCTCGACGAGCTCGTCGCGGTCGAGCGGGCGCAGGGCGCCCTCGCGCACGAGCAGGGCCAGGTGCTTGCAGAGCTCGAACTCGCTCATGAAGAAGCGCTCGCCCAGGCCCTCGACGGTGGTCTTGCCGTCGATCTGGTCGGGGTCGAGGCGCTCGGGGAGGTCGGCCCGGCAGCGGTCGAGGGCGCCTCCGTCGGCGATGACGAAGACCTCCTTCGTCGTCGGGACGAGGTCCTGCATCAGGTTCCACTCGTCGAGCCGCCGCAGGGCCTCCATGATCAGGGAGTTCGTGTTGAGCGCGAGGCGGGTGAGGTTGGGCGCCTCGCGGGCCATGTCGTCGGGGATCTGGTCGGCGATGAACTCGAAGTCGGCCTTGCGCCAGAGGAAGAGGTCGTAGATCTCCTCCTCGATCTGCATGCGGACGAGCTTGTAGATGTCCTCGTCGGCGCAGAAGCCCTCCTCGACGAGGATCTCGCCCAGCTTCTTCCGGCTCTGCTTCTGCAGCTTGAGGGCGAGGTCGAGGTCCTCCTCGGTGATCTTGCCCGACGCGATGAGCATCTCGCCCAGGCGCTGGCGCCGGTTCGACGAGAGGAGCGTGATCTCGCCCTCGGCGAAGTAGATCTTCTTCTCCCGCTTCCCGTCGTTGACGACCAACGTTCCGGAGTGGCGGTTCATGGCCAGCGACTGGAAGATGTCGCTGAGGTTCAGGATCTCGAGGTTGCCCTTGAAGCTCTTTCCAGCCATGCCCGTCGGGGCCGCGGGGCACGTGAGGCCGCGGCGAGGGGGTATTCTAGGCACCGAGCACGGGTTATGCATGCCCAGGCGCGAGAGAACTTTTCGGGTCGAGCCCTGAGCCTTGCCGCCGGGCTCCCGCTGTGCCGCCGCCGGCCGCGCGCGCTCTACGTGCACCTGCCGTTCTGCGCCCGGCGCTGCCCCTACTGCGACTTCGCCGTGGCGCCCTGGCGCGAGGGGGTCGGCCTCGAGGCCCGCTACCTGGCCGCCCTGGAGGCCGAGGCCCGGGCGCGGGTGCCGGCGGGCTTCCGGGCACGCACGGTCTACCTCGGCGGCGGGACGCCGACAGAGCTGACGCTCGACGGCCTGCGGCGGCTGGTCGACCTGCTGCGGCCCTGGGCGTCCGGGGCGGCCGAGGTCACGGTCGAGGCCAACCCGCGCACCCTCCTGCCGAGGAAGCTGGCCCCCCTGGTGGAGGGGCTCGGGGTGACGCGGCTGAGCCTTGGCGCGCAGAGCTTCACGCCACGGCTGCTCGAGGCGCTCGGGCGCTTCCACCGGCCCGAGGACGTCGCCCGCGCCGTGCGCCTGGCCCGCGACCTGGGCGTGCCGGGGGTGAGCATCGACCTCATGGTGGCGATCCCCGGCCAGACGCCGGCCGACGTCGAGCACGACGTCGACGCCGCGCTGGCGCTCGAGCCCGACCACGTCTCGGTCTACTGCCTGACCTACGAGCCCGGGACGCCCTACCACCGCCAGCGGCGCGCGGGCGCGCTCGTGGCCCACCGGCCGGGCGCCGAGGCGCGCATGCTCGGCCTCGTGCGGCGCCGCCTGCGGGCGGCCGGCTTCGAGCACTACGAGGTGTCGAACTACGCCCTGCCGGGGCGGCGCTCGCGCCACAACCGGGTCTACTGGAGGAACCACCCCTACGTCGGGCTGGGCAACGGCGCGGCGTCGCACCTGGGCGGCGTGCGGCTCATGAACCACCGCGACCCGCTGGCGTACGTCGAGGCGGTCGAGCGCGGCGGCGAGGCCGTCGCCGAGCGCGAGGCGCTCGAGCCCGCGCGCAAGGTCCGCGAGACGGCCTACCTGGCCCTGCGCACGAGCCGCGGCCTCGACCCGGGCCGGTTCCTGCGCGACACCGGCGTCGACCCGCGGGCGTTCTTCTCGGACGAGCTGGCCCGGCTGACCGAGCTCGGCCTCGTGACCACGCGCGGCCAGCGGGTCGTGCTCACCGGGCGCGGGGTGTCGCTCGCGGACGCGGTGGGCCGCGAGCTACTCTGAGCGCGTGGCCGACGACCGCCGCTCGAAGCTCGAGACCGCGCTCCTCGACTCGCGGCTCCTCACGAGCGACGAGGCCGCCGAGGCGGGCGTCTGCGAGGGCGGGCTCGCCGGCTGGCTGCGGCGGCAGCGGCTCCTGCCGCCGGCGCTGATCGAGCAGGCCGAGCGCGGCGAGCCGCTGCGGCTCGGCCGCTACGTCGTGACGGGGCGCCTGGGCAAGGGCGGCATGGGCGCCGTCCTTCGCGCGCGCGACGACGCGCTCGGGCGCGAGGTGGCGCTCAAGGTCCTGCGCCTCGACGGGGCCGAGGACGAGGCGACGCTGCGCGCGCGCTTCCGTCGCGAGGCGCTGGCGCTCGCGCGCCTCGACCACCCGGGGGTCGTGCGCGTCTACGACCTCGAGGAGCTGCCCGACGGCCTGCTCGTCCTGGCCATGGAGCGCGTCGAGGGCGCGTCGGTCGAGCAGCGCATCCGCAAGGGCCCGCTCCCCGAGCGCGACGCGCGGCGGCTGCTCCGGCAGGTGGCGCAGGCCATGATCGCCGCCGAGGCGCAGGGGATCGTCCACCGCGACCTCAAGCCCGGCAACGTCCTGTGGGTGGCCGAGGGCGACGTCTACAAGGTGTGCGACTTCGGCCTGGCCCGCTTCCAGGGGGGCGCGCCCGGCGGCGGCGGCGCGCTCACGCAGGCCTGCACGGTCCTCGGCACGCCCTTCTACATGAGCCCCGAGCAGGCGACCGGCGAGGCGCTCGACGCGCGCTCGGACATGTACAGCCTGGGGCTCACGCTGCACGAGGTGCTCACCGGGAAGGTCCCGTTCGAGGGCCCGCGCCTGGACGAGGTCCTGCGCCGGCGGCTGCGCGAGGAGGTGCCGAACCTGCGGCGGGTCGCGCCCCACGTCTCGCACGGCCTGGCGCGCGTCGTCGGCTGGATGACCCAGCGCGACCCGGCGCGGCGGCCGGCGAGCTGGAAGGCGCTGGCCAGCGAGCTGGCCGCG
>JAHBXY010000075.1 GCA_019636275.1 Planctomycetota bacterium
GGCGCCGCTCGGCGTGCAGGGCGATGGCGACCTCCGCGGCGGCCGAGGCGATCAGCAGCCGGCGCAGCGGCGGCGCGTCGAGGCCCAGGAGGAGCGGCAGCGCCGCCGCGGCGCCCAGGCCCGAGGCGGCGAACTGCGCCGGCAGGAGCCGGCTGTGCCGCGCCCACACGGGCACGGCCGTGGCCCCGATCAGCACGCCGGTGTAGGTGGCCGTGAGGGCGCCGAGCGGGGCGGCGACCACCGCCGCCGCCACCTGCGCGCGGCGCCCTGCCCCCGCCTCGAGCGTGAGCAGCAAGGCGGTCGCCGCGCCGCCGTAAGCGGTCAGCACCCAGGAGCCGACCGACATGGGCGAGCGCGGCTTGAACACGCGCAGCATGTAGAGGAACCGCCGCGGCCGGCCGAGGTCCCACGTGAGGAGCCCGGCCGAGGCCGCCGCCCCGCCCGCCGCCGCCCACGCGGCGAGGCGGGCCACGTCCATGCGGGCCGGCGTCGCCAGCAAGGCCCCGAGCGCCAGCGGCCCCGACATGCCGGCCAGCCCGCCCACGAACAGGTAGGTGGGCACCTGCCACGTCCAGACGGGCGGCTTGACCACCGGCTGCCCCTGGTAGCCGGGGGCGGCGGGCAGGGCGCCGGCGGCCACGGGCGGCGGCGCGAGGTCGGCGCGAGGCAGCGGCGCGGGCGGGCGCGCGACCTTCACAGGCGGAACGCCCCCAGCGTCACGACGACCGCCGCCGCACCGGCCAGCGCGGCCGTCGTCCAGCTCGCGCGCTGGTGAACGAGCGGCACCTCCGGCCGCGCCGGCAGCCCGTAGTCCTCCGGCGGGCCGACGAGGAGCGAGACGGCGTGGACGCCGCCGACCGACGTGCCCTGCGGGTCGTAGACCGTCACCTCGTCGACGCCTCGAGCGCGCAGGACCTCGGCGCGCTCGGCCGCGCGGGCGCGCAGGTCGTCGAGCGGGCCGAACCGGATCGACTCGGTCGGGCAGGCCTTGGCGCACGCCGGCGTCAGCCCGTCCTTCTGCCGGTCGTAGCAGAAGGTGCACTTGTAGGCCCCGCCGGCCCCCGGCAGCGGGTCCTCGCGCCGGTCGATCACGCCGAAGGGGCAGCCGACGACGCAGTAGCCGCAGCCGTTGCACACGTCGTCCTGCACGACGACGGCCCCGGTCTCGACGCGCACGATCGCGCCGGTCGGGCAGTACTCGAGGCAGCCGGCCACCTCGCAGTGCCGGCACACGTCCGAGTGGAACAGCCACGAGAACGGCGCCTCGCCATCCGCGCCCGTCATCGGCCCCGCGACCTGCGCGCCGAGGCGCTCGTCGCGCTCGAGGAACTGCACGTGCCGCCACGTCGCCGCGCCGAGGGCGGCCGTGTTGTCGTAGCCGCGGAAGCAGGCCGGCTCGGCCGGGACCTGGTTCCACTCCTTGCAGGCCACCTCGCAGGCCTTGCAGCCGATGCACAGGCTCACGTCGGTGAGGAAGCCCACGGTCGTGCCCCGGGCCACGTGGTCGTGGCGCGCCTGGTTCGTGCTCGTGCTCACTCGACCTGGCCCTCCTCGGACTGCCCGCCCGGGTGCTGCTCGCGCGCCTCGGACTCGCGCGCCGGCCGGTCCGGGTGCAGCCGCGCGGGCGGCGCGCCGAGGCCCGGCCGCAGGGCCTCGAGGGCCTCGGCCATCGGGACCCCCTCGCGCAGGCGCCCCGGGACCACGGCGCAGCGCAGCGCCTTGGCCTCGTGGATCGTCACGTTCGGGTCGCCCAGCAGCGGCACGAGGTCGTTGGCGACGTCGCCGCGCACCGGGCCGGCGAAGCCCCAGTGGAACGGGAGCGCCACCTGGTGCACGACCTGCCCGTCGAGCTGCAGCGGCCGCATGCGCCGCGTGACGAGCGCCTTGCACTCGACGCCGCCGCGCGGCGTGGCGAGCACCACCCACGCGCCGGTCGTCACGCCGAGCTCGCCCGCCAGCTCGGGCGACAGCTCGCAGAACAGCTCCGGCTGCAGCTCGGAGAGGTGGCCGAGGAAGCGGCTCATGCCGCCGGCCGTGTGGTGCTCCGTCAGCCGGTACGTGGTGAGGACGCACGGGTAGCGCGGATCGTCCGGCGGGGCGACGGGGTTGTCGGGGCGCGGGAACCAGGAGATGCCCGGGTTGGTCTCGCGCGCGTAGAGGCGATTCCTGACCGGCGACTCGACCGGCTCGTAGTGGGTCGGCAGGGGCCCGTCGTCGAGCCCCGAGGGCGCGAACAGCCAGCCCAGGCCGTCGTCGTGCATGACGAACGGCGCGTCGCCGCGGATCGCCTCCATGCCGTCGGCGTCGGGCCCCGGGACGTGGTCGGGCCGCTTGTCCTCGGGGAAGTCGGGCACGTCGTCGCCGGTCCAGCGGCCGGCCCCGGCGTCCCACCACACGAGCTTCTTGCGCTCGCTCCAGGGCCGGCCGTCGGGTCGGGCGCTGGCGCGGTTGTAGAGGATCCGCCGGTCGCCCGGCCACGCGAAGCCCCAGCCGTGGCCCAGGCGCCCCTCGGGCTCGCGCCGGTCGGCGCGGTTCACGCCGTCGGGGCCGAGCACGCCCGAGTAGATCCAGCAGCCGCTGGCGGTCGACCCGTCGGCCTCCAGCTCCTCGTAGGAGCGCACCTGCCCACCGTGGTGCGGGCGCCCGTCGCGGGCGGTCGCGTGCGACGCGCCGTCGGGGCGCGCGGCCGGGTCGACGAACCAGCCGTTGATCTCGGCCAGGACCGCCTCGACCTCGGGCTCGCCCTGCTCGTCCGCCGGATACCACCAGTCGAGCGCCTGCAGGGCCGCGTCGCGCGGGTCGTCGCTCCGCGCCGCCCTCGCCTTCAGCCGCAGGGCGAGCTGGTGGATGAACCAGGCCTCGCTCCGGCAGTCGCCCGGCGGCTCGACGGCCGTCCGCCGCCACTGGAGCAGGCGCTGCGTGTTGGTGAACGTGCCCGACTTCTCGGCGTGCCCGGCGGCCGGCAGGAGGAACACCTCGGTGCCGATGTCCTCGGGGCGGAGCTCGCCGCGCGTCACCTCGGGCGAGCCGTGCCAGAAGGCGGCGGTCTCGCTCTCGACGAGGTCGCGAACGACGAGCCACCGGAGCCGCCCGAGCGCCCGCCGCTCGAGCCGCGCGTTCTGCCCGCCGACGGCGGGGTTCTGGCCGAGGACGAACAGCCCCTCGACCCGGCCGTCGGCCATGTCGACGAAGTAGGAGAAGTGCGAGTGGTCGCGCGTCACGCGCGGCAGGAGGTCGAAGCCCCACCCCGCCTCCGGCCCGGCGCGGTACCACGCCCGGAGGAGGCTCGTCATGTAGGCGTCGAGGTTCGACCAGTGGCCCGTGCGCTTGCGGTGCCGCCCGACGTGCTCCTCGAGCGAGTCGCCCTCGGCCCGCGCCCGGGGCATGGGCATGTAGCCGGGGAGGATGTCGAACAGCGTCGGCACGTCGGTCGACCCCTGGATCGAGGCGTGGCCGCGCAGGGCCAGGACCCCGCCGCCGGGGCGGCCGACGTTGCCGAGGAGGAGCTGGAGCACGGCGGCCGAGCGGATGAGCTGCACGCCCTTGGTGTGCTGCGTCCAGCCGACCGAGTAGCACAGCGCCGTCGTCCGCTCGGGGCCCGAGCTGTCGGTCAGCGCGTCGGCGACCTGGTGGAACAGGTCCTCGGGCACGCCGGTGACCGCGGCGACCATCTCCGGGGTGTAGCGCGCGTAGTGCCGGCGCAGGACCTGGAGCACGCAGCGCGGGTGCTCGAGCGAGGGGTCGCGGCGCGGGCGGCCGAGGTCGTCGCCCTCGTAGCGCCAGCTCGCGGGGTCGTAGCGGCCCTCGTCGGCCTGCCAGCCGGAGAAGAAGCCGTCCAGCTCGTCGGGCCCCCGGTAGTCCTCCTTCAGGATGCAGGAGGCGTTCGTGAAGTGGGCCACGTACTCGCGGAAGAAGCGCCCCGTCTCGAGGACGTGGCGGATCAGCCCGCCGAAGAGGGCGATGTCCGAGCCGGCGCGGATCGGCACCCACAGGTCGCTCAGGGCGCTCGTCCGGCTGAAGCGCGGATCGATGTGGATGACCCTCGCGCCCCGCTCGCGCGCGGCGACCACGAAGCGGAAGGCCACCGGGTGGGCCTCCGCCATGGAGGACCCGACGATCACGATGCAGTCGGCGTCGCGCAGGTCCTGCTGCGCGGTCGTGGCCCCGCCGCGGCCGAAGGAGGCGCCCAGACCGGGCACCGTGGAGCTGTGTCAGATCCGCGCCTGGTTCGACACGGCGACCATCCCCAGGCCGCCCGTGAACAGCTTGCGGATCAGGTAGTTCTCCTCGTTGTCGAGCGTCGCCCCGCCCAGGTGGGCGATCGCCGTCGTGTGGTTCAGGCGCCGCCCGTCCTCGTCCGTGGCCACGAACGTGCGCGCGCGCGTCTCCCACACGCGGTCTGCGATCATGTCGAGCGCGCGGTCGAGGTCGAGGTCCTGCCAGCGGGTCGCCCCCGGCGGGCGGTAGCGGACGCGCGTCAGCCGGCGCTCGTGCGTGAGGAGCTGGTGCGACGCGGCCCCCTTGGGGCAGAGCGTGCCCGCGTTGATCGGGCTCTCCGGGTCGCCCTCGATCGCCAGGAGCTCCCCGTCGCGGTGGTGGACGAGCTGGCCGCAGCCGACGGCGCAGTAGGGGCAGATCGAGCGCGTGACCTCCGCCCCCTTCGTCCGGGGGGCGAGCTCGCGCGTGCGCGCGCTGGCGGCCTCGAGGCCGTTGCCGTCGGCACGCCGGCGGAGCTGGCGCAGGAGCGGCCAGCGGTCGAAGAAGCCCATGGCGACCTCCGCGGCGGGCGGGAGCAAGCGCGCGCCCGCCGCGGGCCGGCGGCGGGGCGCCGCCGGCCGGGACACCGGGGGCGCGGGGACGCCGGCGCCCCACGCCGCGACCCGCGCCGGCGCCGCCGGGGCGCCGCGGCGTCCGGCACGAGGCTTGAGGGTCGTCTCCCGGGCGCCTCGGCGCGCGGAGGAGGGCGTGATGTCGGACACGGTGAGCGACTTCCTGATCGATCGGCTCCTCGCGTGGGGCGTCCGCCGGATCTACGGGTACCCGGGCGACGGGATCAACGGGATCATGGGGGCGCTCCAGCGCAAGCAGGGCGAGATGCACTTCGTGCAGGTCCGCCACGAGGAGCTGGCGGCCTTCATGGCCTGCGGCCACGCCAAGTTCACCGACGAGGTCGGCGTGTGCCTGGCGACGTCGGGCCCCGGCGCGATCCACCTGCTCAACGGCCTCTACGACGCCAAGATGGACCACCAGCCCGTGGTGGCGATCGTGGGCCAGCAGCCGCGCTCGGCCATGGGCGGCCACCAGCAGCAGGAGGTCGACCTCAACACGCTCTTCAAGGACGTGGCCGGCGAGTTCGTGCAGACGGTCAACGTCCCGGCGCAGCTCCCCGCGCTGATCGACCGCGCGCTGAGGATCGCCGCCGCGCAGCGCACCGTGACCTGCGTGATCATCCCCCACGACGTGCAGGAGATGGCGGCCGTGCGCGAGACGCCGCACGAGTTCAAGTACGTCCCGGGCACCGTCGGCTACTCGCCCCCGCGCGTGCTCCCGCGCGACGCCGACCTGCGGCGGGCGGCCGACGTCCTCAACGACGGCGAGCGCGTGGCCATGCTCATCGGCCAGGGCGCGCGCGGGGCGGAGGACGAGGTCCTCGAGGCCGCCGACCGCCTGGGCGCCGGCGTGGCCAAGGCGCTCCTGGGCAAGGACGTCGTCCCCGACGACCTGCCGTTCGTCACCGGCGCGATCGGCCTCCTCGGCACGCGGCCGTCCTACGAGATGATGATGAGCTGCGACACGCTGCTCATGGTCGGCTCGAGCTTCCCCTACTCGCAGTTCCTGCCCCGCTGGGACCAGGCGCGCGGCGTGCAGATCGACCTGTCCGGGAAGATGATCGGCATCCGCTTCCCGATGGAGGTGAACCTCGTCGGCGACGCCAAGGAGACGCTGCAGGCCCTGCTCCCGCTCCTCGGCCGCAAGCGCGACCGCGCGTGGCGGCGCCGGCTCGAGGACTCGGTCTCCGACTGGTGGAAGGTCACCGAGGCCCGGGCGATGAAGCGGGCCTCGCCGATCAACCCGCAGCTCGTCTTCTGGGAGCTGTCGCGGCGCCTGCCCGACCGGTGCATCCTCACCTGCGACTCGGGCTCGGCGGCCAACTGGTACGCCCGCGACCTGAAGCTGCGCCGCGGCATGCGCTGCTCGCTCTCGGGGACGCTGGCGACCATGGGCTCGGGCGTGCCCTACGCGATCGCGGCCAAGTTCGCGCACCCCGACCGCCCGGTGATCGCGCTCGTCGGCGACGGCGCCATGCAGATGAACGGCATGAACGAGCTGCTCACGGTCGCCAAGTACTGGCGCCGCTGGCAGGACCCGACGTTCATCGTGCTCGTGCTGCACAACAACGACCTCAACCAGGTCACGTGGGAGCAGCGCGCCATGTCGGGCGACCCGAAGTTCGACGCCTCGCAGGTGCTGCCGGACTTCGACTACGCCGGCTTCGCGGCCCTGTGCGGCCTGCGGGGGCTCCGGCTGCGCGACCCGCAGGCGGTCGGGAGCGCCTGGGACGAGTGCCTGCGCTCGCGCGGCCCGATCGTGCTCGACGCCTACGTCGACCCCGAGGTGCCGCCGCTGCCGCCGCACATCACCTTCGAGCACGCCTCGTCGATGCTCAGCTCGATGCTCAAGGGCGACCTGACCGTGGACATCGTGCAGCAGATGACGCGGCAGGTGCTGGCGGGGCGCTTCGGGAGGTAGGGCGCGGCGACTCCCGCCGGGCGGGAGCTCTCGACGCGGCGAGCGCGGAGGAGCTCCCGAGGACCTCCTCCGCGCCACTGCGTCCCATGAGCGAGAGAGAGGGGCACATGGTCTCCCGCCTCGGGGACCCCAGGATCGACGCGGTCGAGGCGTGGGCCTTCGTCGTGCCCAACGAGGACGGCCCCCAGTCGGACGGCACGTACGAGTGGACGAGCACCACGGCCGTCGTCGTCGAGCTCACCGCCGGCGACGCGAGGGGGCTGGGCTACACCTACACGCACCTGGCGGCCTTGCCGCTCATCGCCGACCACCTGGCGCCGGCGCTCCTCGGGCTCGAGCCCCTGGCGCGCGGGGCCGCGCACGAGGCCATGCTCGCCGCCTGCCGCAACCTCGGCCGGCCCGGGCTGGCCCTCATGGCGGTCTCGGCCTGCGACGCGGCGCTGTGGGACCTCGCCGGCCGGCTGCTCGGGCGGCCGCTCGCCGACCTGCTCGGCCGTGTCCGCGACGAGGTGCCGGTCTACGGCAGCGGGGGCTTCTGCTCCTTCGACCTCGGCCGGCTGCGGCGGCAGCTCGTGGGCTGGGTCCAGGAGGGGATCGGGCGGGTGAAGCTGAAGATCGGCCGCGAGCCCGCCCGCGACCTGCCCCGCGTGGCGGCCGCGCGCGAGGCGGTCGGCCCCGGCGTGGGGCTGATGATCGACGCCAACGGCGCCCTCGAGCGGAAGGCGGCGCTCGCGCTCGCCCAGGACCTGCGCGGGCTGGGCGTCGACTGGTTCGAGGAGCCGGTGTCGTCGGACGACCTCGAGGGCCTGCGCCTCCTGCGCGACCGCGGGCCGCCGGGGCTCGAGGTGGCGGCGGGCGAGTACGGCTGGGACCTGGCCTACTTCCGGCGCATGCTCGAGGCCGGCGCGGTCGACGTCCTGCAGCCCGACGCCACGCGCTGCGGCGGGCCGACCGGCTTCCTGCAGGCGGTCGCCCTGGCGCGCGCGTTCGGCGCGCCCTGCTCGACGCACACGGCGCCGACCCTGCACGCGCACCTGGCGGCCGCCTGCGCGCCGGTCAGGCACCTGGAGTACTTCTCCGACCACGTGCGGGTCGAGGGCCTCCTGTTCGACGGGGCGGCCCGCGCGCGCCGCGGGCGGGTGCGCATCGACCCGACGCGGCCGGGGCTGGGGATCGAGCTCAGGCGGGCCGACGCGGCGCGCCTCTGCGCGGCGCACGCGCGCCGCGGGAGGTCGCGCGTCGGCGCCGGAGGGACACGGACGTGATCGACCGCAGGCGACCGGAGGTTCGGGTCGAGGATCGGGCCGGGGATCGGGCAGAGGGAGCCGGCTGGCGCTGGACGCGCGACGCGCCGGGGCCGTGGGAGGGCGACGTCGAGGGGCTGGCCCGGGCGCTCGGGCGCGCCTGCCGGGGCGAGGTGGGCTTCGGGCCCGAGCGGGCCATGTACGCCCACGACGGGTCGAACTACCGACAGGTGCCGCTCGGCTTCGTGCGCCCGGCCGACCGCGACGACGTGCTCGCCGCCCTGGCCGTGTGCCGCGAGTTCGGCGCGCCGGTCCTCCCGCGCGGCGACGGGACGAGCCTGGCCGGGCAGACGGTGAACGTGGCCGTGGTCCTCGACTGCTCGCGCCACATGACGGGCCTCCTCGAGCTCGACCCCGGCCGGCGCCTGGCCCGCGTGCAGCCGGGGCTGGTCCTCGACGACCTGCGCGACGCGGCCGAGCGCCACCACCTGACCTTCGGCCCCGACCCGGCGACGCACGCCCACTGCACGCTCGGCGGGATGATCGGCAACAACGCCTGCGGGATCCACGCCCTGCAGACCGGGCGCACGGCCGACAACGTCGAGGCGCTCGAGGTCGTCACCTACGACGGGCTCGTCATGCGCGTGGGCGCCACGGCCGAGGACGAGGTCGAGCGCTTCGTCCGCCGGGGCGGGCGCGAGGGGCACATCTACCGGCGGCTGCGCGCGATCCGCGACGCCCACGGCGACGCGGTGCGCGCCCGCTACCCGCGGATCCCGCGGCGCGTGTCGGGCTACAACCTCGACGAGCTGCTGCCCGAGAAGGGCTTCAACGTCGCCCGCGCCCTCGTCGGCACCGAGGGCACGTGCGCCTTCGTCCTCGAGGCCACCGTGCGCCTCGCCCCGAGCCCGCGCGCGCGGGCGCTCCTCGTCGTCGGCTACGAGGACGTCTACCAGGCGGCCGACGACGTGCCCGACGTGCTCGCGCACGGGCCGTGGGCCCTCGAAGGGCTCGATCGGCGGCTCGTGCGGGCCAACCAGGCGAAGCGCCTCAACCCGGACGGGATCGCCCTGCTCCCGCCGGGCGACGGCTGGCTCCTGGTCGAGGTCGGCGACGACACGCCTCGCGCGGCCGGCCTGCGGGCCAGGGCCCTCGAGGGCCGGCTGCGCGGGCGGCGCCACGTGCGGGGGAGCGTGGTGCTCGACGACCCGCACGACCAGGAGCTCGTGTGGGAGGTGCGCGAGTCGGGCCTCGGGGCCACCGCGCGCATCGGCGACCAGGACTTCTGGGAGGGCTGGGAGGACTCGGCCGTGCCGCCCGAGCGCATGGGCGACTACATGCGCGACCTGCGGGCGGTCCTCGACCGCCACGGCCTCGACGGGGCCTTCTACGGCCACTTCGGGCAGGGCTGCCTGCACACGCGCATCGACTTCGGCCTGCGCACGCCCGACGGCGTGCGCCGCTTCCGCGCGTTCCTCGACGAGGCGGCCGACCTGTGCATCGGCTACGGCGGCTCGCTCTCGGGCGAGCACGGCGACGGGCAGTCGCGGGCGGAGCTCCTGCCGCGCATGTTCGGCGAGGAGCTGTGCCGCGCCTTCCAGCAGTTCAAGGCCACCTGGGACCCCGACGACCGCATGAACCCGGGCAAGGTCGTGCGCCCCTACGGCCTGCTCACGAACCTGGCCCTCGGCCCCGACCACCGCCCCTGGGAGCCCGACACGGCCTTCACCTACCCCGAGGACGAGGGCCGCTTCTCGCGCGCCGTGATGCGCTGCGTCGGCGTGGGCAAGTGCAGGAAGACCGACCAGGGGGTCATGTGCCCCTCCTACATGGTCACGCGCGAGGAGAAGCACGCCACGCGCGGGCGGGCGCGGCTGCTCCTCGAGATGCTCGAGGGCGACCCGGTGCGCGGCGGCTGGGAGAGCGAGGCCGTGCGCGAGGCGCTGGACCTGTGCCTCTCCTGCAAGGCGTGCAAGAAGGAGTGCCCGGTCGGCGTCGACATGGCCACCTACCGGGCCGAGTTCATGGCGCACCACTACCAGCGCCGGCCGCGCCCGCGCGCCGCCTACAGCATGGGGCAGGTGTGGCGCTGGTGCCGGCTGGCGGCGCAGGCGCCGGGGCTGGCCAACGCCATGGCCGCCGCGCCCGGGCTCTCGCGCGCGCTCAAGGCGGCGGCCGGGATCGCGCAGGAGCGCGACCTGCCGCGCTTCGCCCCGCGCACCTTCCGCGACTGGTTCCGCGCGCGCCGCGGGCCGCCGCCGTCGGGGCCGCGGGTCATCCTCTGGCCGGACACGTTCACCAACTACTTCCACCCGGACATCGGCCGCTCGGCGGTCGAGGTGCTCGAGGCGGCCGGCTTCTCGGTCGTGATCCCGCGCCAGGAGCTGTGCTGCGGGCGGCCGCTCTACGAGTTCGGCTTCCTCGACCAGGCGCGGCGGCAGCTGCGCGACATCCTCGACGCGCTGTCGCGCGAGATCGCCGAGGGCGTCCCGGTGGTCGGCCTCGAGCCGTCGTGCGTGTCCACGTTCCGCGACGAGCTGCCCGACCTGCTGTCGCACGACGAGCACTCGCGGCGCCTGGCCCGGCAGACCTTCACCCTGGCCGAGCTCCTCGAGCGCCGCGGCTGGCGCCCGCCGCCGCTCCCGGGCGGCCGCGCCGTCGTGCAGCCGCACTGCCACCACGCGTCGATCATGGGCTTCGACCCCGACCGGGCGCTGCTCGGCCGGCTGGGCCTGGCGGTCGACGTGCTCGACGCCGGCTGCTGCGGCATGGCGGGCGCCTTCGGCTTCGAGGCGGAGAAGTACGACGTGTCGATCGCCTGCGCCGAGCGGGCCCTCCTCCCCGCCGTGCGCGCCGCGCCGCCGGGCGCCCTGGTCCTGGCCGACGGCTTCAGCTGCCGGACGCAGATCCAGCAGGGGTGCGGCCGGCCGGCGATGCACCTCGCCGAGGCGCTGCACCTGGCGCTCGCCGAGGAGGCCCGGCGCGCCCACGCCGACCGCCGGCTCGGCCGCTCGCTCCACGTGACGGCGCCGCCCGGGCGGGCGCCGGAGGAGGGACGCTAGATGCTGCTCTTCGACGTGCTCGTGGCGCTGATCGTCACGCTGCTCCTCGGGGCGCTGCTCCTGGCGGCGACCACCTGGCGCCGCCCCGGCGAGGCCCCGCCGCGGGTCGCCTGGGACACGGCCGCGCTGGCCTTCCTCGGCACGTTCCTGTTCGTCCTGGCCGTCGGCCGCTGGCTGCGGCCGCTGGGCTTCCCGCCCGCCGGGGCCACCTGGACGCCGTTCCTCCTCGTCGCGCTGCTCGTCGTCCTGGCCCTGTTCGCCTTCGCCGCGGCAGGGCCGCCGTGGCGTGGCCGCGCGCGCCCGGGCTAAGGCAGGTCGCCGCCCATGACCCGCTTGGCGATCGTCTGCAGCTGCATGTTCGTCGTGCCCTCGTAGATCTGCCCGATCTTGGCGTCGCGGTAGTACTTCTCCACGGGGAACTCGTGGGTGAAGCCGTAGCCGCCGTAGAGGTTCACGGCCTCCGACGCGACGCGCTCGGCGGCGCGCGAGGCGAACAGCTTGGCGTAGCAGGCCTCGGTCACGAACGACTCGCCGCGGTCGCGCCGGCGGGCGGCGTCGTAGACGAGGAGGCGCGCGGCGTGGATCAGCGTGGCCATCTCGGCCAGCTGGAACTGCACGGCCTGGTTGTCCGCGATCGGCTTGCCGAACTGCTGGCGCTCCTGCGTGTAGCGCATCGCGTGCTCGAAGGCGCCCATGGCCAGGCCGACCATCTGCGCGCCGATCCCGATGCGCCCCTCGTTGAGCGTCTCGATGGCGACCTTGTAGCCCTGGCCGACCTCGCCCAGGACCCGCGACTTCGGCACGCGGACGCCGTCGAGCAGGATCTCGCAGGTCGAGGAGGCGCGGATCCCCAGCTTGTCCTCCTTCTTGCTCACGGAGAACCCGGGCTGGTCGCGGTCGACCATGAAGCAGGTGATGCCCTTGTGCTTGAGCGCCTTGTCGACCGTGGCGAACACGGCGAAGACCCCCGCCTCGCCGGCGTTGGTGATCCAGAGCTTGTGCCCGGAGAGCACGTAGGCGTCGCCGTCCTCGCGCGCCTCGCACGACAGCCCGAAGGCGTCGCTGCCCGAGCCGGCCTCGCTCAGGCAGTAGGCGGCCACGGTGTCCTTGCACACGCGGGGGAGGATCGCCCGCTTCAGCTCGTCGGAGGCCCAGCGCAGGACCATGTTCTCGAAGAGCGTCGTCTGCACGTCGACCATGACGGCCACCGACGGGTCGACGCGCGCCAGCTCCTCGACGGCCAGCACGGCCTGGAAGAAGGTCCCGCCCTGCCCGCCGAGGTCCTCGGGGACCTCGATCCCCATGAGCCCCATGCCGAAGCAGGCGTCGATGATCTCCTGGTCCATCTTCGCCGCCTCGTCCATGGCGGCGACGCGGGGGCGGACCGTCCCCTCGGCGAACTCCCGGACGGCGGCGCGGAAGGCCTGCTCCTCGTCGGTCAGCATGCTGCTCGCGCTCGGTCGCTCCGTCACGGCTCCTCCAGGGTGGGCGCGCCCGGCCGTCCCCTGCCGGCCCGCGCGCCGCGTCATTCTTGCCGGTCGGCGGAGGCGGTCAAGGACCGGGTGCGCCCCCCTCTAGCCTCCTCGCTGATGCCGGGGGATCCGTGTGCTCGGCCGATGCCATCTCACACTTCGAGGACTTACGGGTGGATCGGCGGCCGAGCACAGGGACCCCCGGCCGGAGTCGGGCCCGGCCCGGCCCGTCCGAGCAGCTGCCTGGCGCATTTCCGGCCGGGCCTCGACGGTCGGCGGCCGCCGCGGTCGAGCGAGCCCGCCGGGCTGGCTATAAGGGAGGTGCGCCGCGGCGCGCGCGAGGGGGGCTTCATGCAGGGCCGAGCGGACGGGCCGGCGCGTTTCGCGCCGACGGGCGAGGTCGTGGGTCCGTTCGAGGTCCTGGGCGCGATCGGCCAGGGCGCCATGGGGCGGGTGACCCGGGCGCGGCAGATCAACCTCAACCGGCTGGTGGCCCTGAAGCTGCTCGACGACCGCCTGGCCCACGACACGGGGCAGGTGCAGCGCTTCCTGCGCGAGGCCAAGGCGGCGGCCGCCCTGCGCCACCCCAACGTGGCGGCGCTGATCGACGTCGGGAGCTGCCCCGCGTCGGGCAAGCACTTCATCGCCTTCGAGCTCGTGGACGGCCCCTCGGTCGAGGACCTGCTGCGCGAGCGCGGGCGCCTGCCCGAGGCGGAGGCCCTCTCGGTGTGCCTCGGCATGGCCGAGGCGATCGCCTGCCTCGAGCAGCACAACCTCGTGCACCGCGACCTGCAGCCCTCGAACATCCTCATCGGCGACGACGGCGCGCCCAAGCTCATCGACCTTGGCCTCGCCAAGCGCCTGGACGAGACCGGCTCGATCACCGTGGGCGCGTTCCTCACCACGCCCCACTACGTCGCGCCCGAGCAGGCCATGGCCATGGAGCAGCTCGACTCGCGCGCCGACCTCTACGCGCTGGGGATCACCCTGTTCCGCTGCGTCACGGGCGCGCTCCCGTTCGAGGGCGACGACTTCCTGTCGGTGGTCACGCGCCACGTCAACGAGGACGTCCCCGACCCGCGCGACGCGGCGCCCGACGTCTCGGACGGCGTCGCGGCGCTCGTGGCCGGCCTGTGCGCGCGCAACCGCGACCTGCGCTACACGCCGCGCGCGGCGGCGCTGGACCTCCGCCGCGTCCTCGACGGCGAGGCCCCCCTCGGGCCCGACGCCGCGGCGGCGGCCGTCGCGGCGGGCGTCGTCCCGCGGCCGGCGCGGGCCGCGACCGCCGGGCTCCTCCGGCCGGAGGCCGTGCCCGAGGCGCCCGCCGACGACGACTCGCGCGTCGGCGACGGCAGCTCGAGCGACCTCCTCGGCGGGGCGCCGTTCAAGCTCGTCCTGCGCGACGGCGCCGAGGGCGCCCCCGTCGAGCGCACGTTCGACCAGCCCGTCGTGACGATCGGGCGCGACCCGAAGTGCGACCTGCACATCAACGACAAGACCGTGTCGCGCCGCCACGCCGAGCTGCTGCGCAACGGCCCGACCTTCGCGATCTCCGCCCACCAGACGGCGAACGGCACGTTCCTCAACGAGCGACCCGTGAGCGAGCTGTCGATCGTCACGCCGAGCGACGAGCTGCGCATCGCCGAGCGGTTCAGGATCCGCCTCGTGCCGCTGCCGCGCGGCGCCGCGGCGGGCGCGGCGGCCCCGGCGGCCGCGCCGCCGCCCGAGCGCAACGAGGACACGAGCGAGATCGAGCGCCCCGCCCTGCCCCCGCCGTCGCCCGAGGACCTCGACGCGTTCGACCCCTACCACGTCGACCCGCCGCGGCTCGACCCGGCGCCGGCCGGCGGCGCGCCGCTGAGCGGGCTCGGCGCGCCGGGGGTCCCCGGGGCGCGGCGCGCCGACCCGCCGTCCGACCGGCTGCGCCGGCCTGACCCGCCGTCCGACCGGCTGCGCCGGCCTGACCCGCCGTCCGACCGGCTGCGCCGGCCTGATGAGCCGCCGTCCGACCGGCTGCGCCGGTCAGGCTGAAGGCCGCCGTCCGACCAGCTGCGCCCGTCTGGGGGACCGGACCGGTGGCCCCCGCCGCGCCCGGCGTCCGATCCGCCGGCCCGGCGCGCGCGCCCGAGCCCGTGCGCGGGCGCCGCCGCCGCGCCCGCCCTCGTCGAGGGCGCCGGCCGTGGCCGAGCCCGCCCCGGCGCGGGCCGCGGGCGGCGGGACGCTCGTGTTCTCGAAGGGGCCCGACGAGCAGCGGGTGACGGTCACGAGCTCGTTCAAGCTGGGCAAGGGGCCCGACTGCGACCTGCAGCTCAAGCACCCGCACGCGCCGCGCAAGGCGGCGCTCATCGTGCGCGGGCTCGACGGGTGCTCGCTCTACAACGTGGCGCCCTCGCCCAACACGGTGACGGTCAACGGCAAGCCGGTGGCCGACGAGGTGCTCCTGCGCGACGGCGACCAGATCGCCGTCTACGGGACGACCCTGCGCTTCGAGGCGTGAACCGACCGACAGGGCCGGACCCGCCCCCGGTCGGTTAAGGTGGAGACGCGGGAGCGGATGGCCGGGCGATCGTCGCCGGGGGTGACCCCGGCGGAGGAAAGTCCGGGCTCCGCAGGACAGGGTGGTGGCTAACGGCCACCGGGGGCGACCCCAGGGAAAGTGCCACAGAGAACAAACCGCCTAAGGCAGGCCGGAGCCGGTGTGCCGCCGCAAGGGGGCACACACGACCGGCCCGTCCGGCAAGGGTGAAAAGGTGCGGTAAGAGCGCACCGCGGCGGCGGTGACGTCGCTGGCAGGGTAAACCCCACCCGGAGCAAGGCCAAATAAGGGAGGACGGGGCTTCGGCCCCACGAGGCGGTTCGTCTCGTCCGACTCTCGGGTAGGCTGCTCGAGGGCCCCGGTGACGGGTGCTCCAGATGGATGATCGCCACCTCCCCTCGGGGAGGGGACAGAACCCGGCTTACAGGCCATCCGCTCCCGTGCTCCTCCAGGCCTGATCGTTCGGCGCGGCTTCACGTGTCGTTTCGCGGTGTTGCCTGGTCCGGCGCCCCGGCGCTCGCGAGGCTGAGCGGCATGTCGGACCGGCCCCCTCCGCCCTCGGCCGTGGCGCACCTCCGCCCCCGCGACGACGTCGGCGCCCTGCTCGTGGCGTGGGTCGCCGCCCTCACGGGCCTGGGGGCCTGGCTGTCCCTCGCCGGCGGCTGGCCCGCCTGGGTCGCGGGCCAGGGGGTGCTCGCGCTGGCGCTCGCGCAGTGGTTCGTGCTCCTGCACGAGTGCGGGCACGGGACGCTCTTCCGGCGGCGTCGGCTGAACGCCGCCGTGGGGTTCGTGGCCGGCGTCCTGGCCCAGATCCCCGCGGGGGGCTGGCGCCTGCTCCACGCGCGGCACCACCGCTGGACCGGCTGGCAGGACGTGGACCCGACGACGAGCGCGCTGGCCCCGCGCCCCCGCTCGCGCCTGGCGCTCGCGGCGCTCGACCTCGCCTGGGCCACGGGGCTGCCGTTCGTGTCGCTCCACTACCGGCTGCGCCTCCTCGCGCCGGCGAGCCTCCTGCGCCTGTGCCCGCGACCCGCGCGCCGACGCCTGCTCGTCGGCCTCGCCGCCCACCACCTGGCGCTCGTCGGCGTCGTCGCGGGGCTCGTCCACGCGCTCGGCCCCGCGGGCGCCCTGCGCCTCGTCGGCGCGGCGCTGGTCCTCTCGTGGGTGCTGCTCGACGCGGTCCTCCTCAGCCAGCACACGCACGTCCCCCAGCGGGTCGCCGCCGGGTCCCCCGTGCGCCCGATCCCGGCCGCCGAGCAGGCGGCGTTCACGCGCTCGCTGGCCGTGCCGCGCTGGGCGTCGGCGCTCGTGCTCCTGGGCTTCGAGGCGCACGAGCTGCACCACGTTCACCCGCAGGTGCCCGGCTGGCGCCTGCGGCAGGTCCCCTGGACGCCCCCGGGCGCCGTGCCCTGGTGGCGCTGGATCGTCGGCTCGCGGCGCCTGCCGGGGCGCGTCCTCCTCTACCGGCACCGCCTCGAGACGGGAGCCCCCCTGTGACCCTCGTCCTGACCCTCGACGACGCCCTCGACCCTCAGGTGGCCGGCGGCAAGGCCGCGCGCCTGGCCCGCGCCCGGCGGCTCGGCCTGACCGTGCCGGACGGCGTCGTCGTCACGGCCGCCGCCTTCGACGCGCATCTCGCCCGCGCTGGCGTCGCCGGGCCGCTGGCGCGCGCCGACCACGGCCTCCGCCCCGACGAGCCTGAAGGTCTCGCGCGCGCCGCGGCCGCGTTCGCCGCCCGGATCGCGGCCGTCGAGGTCGACCCGGCGCTCCTCGACGCCGTGGCGCTCGACGCGCCGCGGATCGCGCGCAGCTCCGGCCTGGGCGAGGACGCGCCGGGCTGCTCGTTCGCGGGCCAGCTCGACTCGGTCGGCCCCGTGACCACGCGCGACGAGCTCGCCCGCGCGCTCGTGGCCGTGTGGGCCTCGTTCGCCTCGGCCCGGGCGCTGGCGTATCAGCTCGCGCGCGGGGCGCGCCTGGGCGGGCTGGCGGTGCTCGTCCAGCGCCTCGTGCCGGCCCGCCGGGCGGGCGTCCTGTTCACGCGCCATCCGGCGCGCCCGGCGGCGCTCCTGATCGAGGCCGTCGACGGCCCGGCCGAGGACCTCGTGCAGGGGCGCGTCGAGCCGACGCGGCTCGAGGTCGGCCGCGAGGGGCCTGCGGACGGCCTGCCGGGCGCCCTGCGCGGGCTGGGCCTGCGCCTCGAGCAGGCGTTCGGCGCGCCGCAGGACGTCGAGTGGGTCGTCGACCGCGCGGGCGTCCTGCACCTCGTGCAGTCGCGCGACCAGACCGGCGCCGCGCCGCGCCGCTGGACGAACGCCAACCTGATCGAGAACTTCCCCGGGCCGGTGACGCCCTTCCTGGCCTCGGTCCTGACGACCGGCTACGAGCACCTGTTCCGCGGGCTGGGCCGGGCGTTCGGCGTGGCGCCCTGGCGGCTCGAGCGCGTGGCGCCGTCGCTGCGCCGGCTGGTCGGCTTCCACGGCGGCCGCGTCTACTACGACCTGACCGCCGTGCGCGAGGTCCTGGCCGCCGCGCCGCTCGGCGACGCCCTGGCGGCGCTGTTCGAGCGCTACGTGGGCGCGCCGCCCACACCGCCGCCCGCGCGCCGGTGGCGTGACCTCGGCTCGCGCGCGGGCCAGGCGCTCGAGGTCGCGGCGATCGCCGCCCGCGTGGCCTGGCTCTACCGCGACCTCGGCGGGCGCGTGGCGCGCTTCGAGGCCCGGGTCGACGCGTACGCCCGCGCGACGCGCGCCCAGACCGACCTGCTGGCCGACCTGCGCGGCTTCGTGGCCCTGCGCAGCGACTGGGTCGACCCGGGCCTGGCCGACGTGGCGGCCATGGTCACGTCGGGGCTGCTCGGGGGCCTGCTCGAGCGCGCCCTCCCCGACCGTCCAGGCGCGCCGCTCGTCGCGCGCCTGCTCGGCGGGCTCGAGGGCCTCGTCAGCGCTGGCCCGGTCGACGGCCTGTGGGCGCTCTCGCGCGAGCCGGCCCTGCGCCAGGCGCTCGACCGCGAGCCCGACGACCGGGCCGCTCTGGCGGCGCTCGAGCCCACGGCGCGGCGAGCGCTCGACGCCTGGCTCGAGGCCTGGGGCTTCCGCTGCTCGGGCGAGCTCACGCTCACGACGCCGAGCTTCCAGGACGAGCCCTGGCGCGCGCTGGCCCTCGCGCGGGCCTACGCGCGCGACGACGGCGCGCCGCCGTCGGCCAGGGCCGTGGCGCAGGCCGCCGACCGGCGGCGCGCCGAGGCCGAGGTCACCGCCCTGCCCGGGGCGCTCCGGCCGGCGTTCGGGCGGCTGCTCGCCGCGACGCAGGCCTCGATCGGCCTGCGCGAGCGCGCGCGCCTGAAGCAGGCGCTCCTCTACGCGCGCCTGCGCCGGGTCGTCCTGGCGCTCGGCGAGCGCCTCGCCGCGCGCGGGCTGCTCGAGCGGCCCGACGACGTCTGGTTCCTCGGCTGGCAGGAGCTCGAGGCCCTGGCCCTGGGCGGCGCCCTCGACCCGCGCGGCGCGCGCGAGGTGGCCGCCCTGCGCCGTCGGCGGCACGCCGCCTGGCCCGCGCGCGTCCCCGAGGTCGTGGAGCTCGCGCCGGGCGACGTGCTCGACGACCCGGCGGACGGCGGCGAGGCCGCCCCCGGCCCAGGCGACCTCACCGGGACGGGCGCCGCGCCCGGCCGCGTGACCGCGCCGGCCCGCGTGCTCGAGCACGTGGCCGAGGCCGGGCGCCTCGGGCGCGGCGACGTCCTCGTCGTGCGCCAGACCGACCCGGGCTGGGCGGCGGCCCTGTTCCTGGCCGGCGCGCTCGTCGTCGAGCGCGGCGGCCTCCTCTCGCACGGCGCGATCGTCGCGCGCGAGTACGGCCTGCCGACGGTGATCGGCGTGCGCGACGCGACGCGCCGGATCGGGGACGGCCGGGTCGTGACGGTCGACGGGAGCGCGGGCCATGTCCGCCTCTCATGACCTCACCGCCCCGGCGCCCCCGGCGCGCGCCGCCCCGGCGCGCCCGCGGCCCTCGGTCTTCGCGTGGGCGCTCGTCGAGTGGGCGCGCACGCGCCTGACGCCGGCCGCCTGGCCGGGCGCGGCGCTGGTCGTCCTCGTCGCCGCGGGCAGTTGGGACCTCCCGCTGGCGCTCCTGCTCGTCGCCGCCCTGCGCCTCCTCGACGACCTGCTCGACCTGCCGCACGACCGGCTGGCGCACCCCGAGCGGGCGCTCTCGCGCGCGCCGTCGACCGCGCCGTTCGCGCTGGCCCTGCTGGCCCTGCTCGGGGCGGGGCTCGCGCTGACGACGCGGCCCCTGCTCCTCGCCGGGCTGGTCGCGCTGCTCCTGGCCGGCGCTCGGCTCGCGCGGGCGCCGCGTCACCTGCTCGTGGCCGCGAAGTACCCCGCCCTCGTGCTCCTCCTCGGCGGCGCCCCCCTGCCGGCGCTCGCCGTCGGCCTGGCCTTCGCCGCGCACGAGGTGCTGCACGACCCGACGCTGCGCCCGGCCGGCTGGACGACCGGCGCCCTGGCGCTCGAGCTGGCCGCGCTGGTCGTCCTGCTCCCCGTGGCGCTCGTCCTCCCCGGCGCCGCGCTCCTCGGCTGGCTCTGGGCGCGCCACCGGCGGCAGCATCCGTCGGGGGTGTGGTGCCGCGCCGTGTTCTTGCCCGCGCTGGTGGTGCCATGATCGTCGACGACACGCCCTTCGATCCGGCGCTGGCGCCGCCGCCCGTCGAGGTCCTGGAGTGGGTGCCCTGCTACGGCTGCGGCAGCGAGGCCCGCCGCGACCTCGTCGAGGCCAACGACGACCTGACCGGCAAGCCCGGGGCGTTCCGCTTCGTGACCTGCCTCGACTGCGGCCTGGCCTACCAGTGCCCGCGCGTGCCGCCGTCGCACCTGCCCGCCTACTACGACGACCAGTACGTCTCGCACCGCCGGCAGGCCGACTGGGGGCCGCTCACGCCGCTGTTCGAGCGCGCGATGTCGGCCCACGACCGCGCCAAGCTGGCCCTGGTCCGCCGCCACCTCGCCCCGGGCCCCGGGCACGAGGTCCTCGACGTGGGCAGCGGCTCGGGCAGCTTCCTGCAGCACGTGCGCCGCGAGACCGGCGCGCGCGTGACCGGGGTCGACTGGAAGGACCTGCGCCACCTGCCCTGGTACGAGGGCGTCGACCTGCGCGTGGGCCTCCTGGCCGAGCAGGGCCTGGCGCGGGGTCGCTTCGACCTCGTGACCATGTGGCACTACCTCGAGCACGACACGGACCCCGTCGGCAGCCTGGCCGTCGCGCGCGACCTGCTGCGGCCGGGCGACGGGCGCCTCGTGATCGAGGTGCCGCGCCTCGACAGCGTCACCGCGCGCCTGTTCGGCCGCCGCTGGCCGGGTCTCCAGGCGCCGCAGCACACGGTGCTGTTCACGAAGGAGCACCTGCTGCGCTTCGTGCGCGCCGCCGGCCTCGAGGTCGTCGAGCACCTGCCCTGGGGCGCCTTCCCGCCGTACTTCTACCTGTTCACCGGCGCCGCCTTCGTCCTCCTGCGCGGCCGGGGCCTCGACCTGCGGCGGGCGATCGCCCCGTACTTCGTCGGGCAGGCGCTGCTCGCGCCGCTCCTCCTCTTCGAGCGGCGGCTGAACCTGGCCATGCAGACCGTCGTCTGCCGGCGGCCCGGGTGAGGCCGCGGGACGCGCTCCTCGTCGGGGCCTCGTTCTGCTACCTGGCCGGCGTCGCGCTCACGCTCCTGACCCTCGCGGCCGCCACGCTCTTCCTCCGGCGCGACCTCCACGGCCGCCTCGCCTCGGCGGCCTCGCGCGGGCTCCTGCGCCTGTGGGGGGTCCGCCTGGACGTGACGGGCGCCCCCTGGCCGGCGGGGCAGGTCGTCTACGTGTCGAACCACACCTCGGCGCTCGACGTGTTCGTCGTGTGCGCGCTGGGCCTGCCGCGGACGCGCTACTTCCTCACCGGTGGCCTGCGCCTGGTGCTCCCTCTGGCCGTGATCGGCTGGCTGATCGGCGTCTTCTGGACCCCGCCCCAGACCCGACGCGAGCGCCGGGTGGCCCTGTTCCAGCGCGCGGCGGCCACGCTGTCCCGCACGGGCGAGTCGGCCTTCCTCACCCCGGAGGGCCGGCGCGTGCCGACGGGGGGCCCGGGGCCGTTCAACCGCGGCGCCTTCCACCTGGCCCAGTCCCTCGGGGCGCCGATCGTCCCGCTGGTGCTCGACCTTCCGCCGGGGACGGACGCGGGCCTCCTCGCGCGCCCTGGCGTCGTGCGCGTCCGGGTCCTGCCGCCGGTCGACACGCGCGGCTGGCGCCTCGAAGAGCTCGACCGGCGCAAGGACGAGGTGCGCCGCCTGTTCGCGGCGACCGGCGGCGGCAGGTTTGCTTCGGGACGGCTCCACGGGTAAGACAGACGGCTCTCCGCGCCTCGCAAGGAGCCCCGTGCCCTGGACCTGCTGCGACAAGGAGCTGCTGGACGACGTCTTCAGCTGCCCCGCGTGCGGGACGAGCAAGCAGACGTGGACGCTGCGCTTCAAGGCCACGCGCGTGTTCTCGCTGCCGACCGGCGGCTGGGTCGAGCTCGAGCTGGCCGACGCCCGGGGTGAGCCGATCGCGGGGCTGCGCTACGTGGTCGAGGTCCAGGACGGCACGGCGCGCGAAGGGAAGCTCGACGACAAGGGCTTCGCGCGCGTCAAGACCCCCCGGAAGGCGGGCCTGTGCAAGGTGTCCTTCCCCGACCTCGACGCGTCGGAGTGGGACTGGGAGCTCGACGTGACCGAGGTCGGCGGGGGCGCCCCCGCCGAGGCGGCGGCGCCGGCCCCGGCGCTCACGTTCGTGGAGCTCGAGGTGCGGTCGCCGAAGGGGGCCCCCGTCGACGGCCTGCGCTACGTGCTCGAGCTCCCCGACGGCGCGCGCCGCGAGGGGGTGCTCGGGCGCGACGGGCGCGCGCGCGAGGAGGACGTCCCCGAGGGCACCTGCACGGTGTCGTTCCCCGAGCTGGACGGCGCCGAGTGGAGCCTCGACGGCGCGGCCGAGGGCGCGCCCGCCTCCCCTGCGCAGCAGACGACGACCACCCCGAGCCCGCCGCCCGCGGTGCCCACCGCCTGAGGAGGAGACCGCGTGCCGGACCACCAGGTCAAGCAGGGAGACACCCTCGTCAGCATCGCCCACGAGCACGGCTGGCGCGACTGGGAGACGATCTGGCTGCACGAGGCCAACGCGCAGCTCCGTGAGCGGCGGGCCGACCCGCAGGTGCTCGAGCCGGGCGACGTGGTGCACGTGCCCGACAAGACGCCGAAGCAGGTCGAGGTCGCGGCGGGCAGGCGCCATCGCTTCGTCGCCAAGGTGCTCACGGCCCGCTTCGAGGCGGTCGTCCGGGACGCCTCAGGGAACCTGCTCAAGAACAGGCGCTTCCGGGTCGAGATCGAGGGCCGCGCGCACACCGGCTACACGGACGACGACGCCCGCATCGAGCTGGACGTGCCGCCCGACGCGAAGACGGGCGTGCTGAAGGTGTGGCTGGGGGGCAGCGGCGAGCCGGTGCTCACGTGGCACCTGCAGCTCGGCCATCTGGACCCGCCGGACACCGACGCCGGCCTGAAGGCGCGCCTGGCCAACCTGGGCTTCTACGAGGGCGCCCTGGACGGGCCGCTCGACGACGAGGTCAAGGGCGCGCTGCGCAACTTCCAGGTCGTCTACGGCCTCGAGGTCACGGGCGAGCCTGACCAGGCGACGCGCGACAAGCTGAGCGAGATCCACGACGCGAGCCCCGGCTCGCCCACCGCCTGAGGACGGTCCGCCCATGGACTACCCGCCCACGCCCACGGACCCGTTCTACGTCGGCGCCTACCCGCAGGTCGCCCTGCGCCCGGTGCCCACGACCGGCGAGGACCACACCCTGAACCAGAGCCGCTCGGCGCTGCGCCCCGGCAACCATCGCGCGAAGGGCGTCACGCTGGCGCCGCCGGTGCGCATCGAGTTCGGGGTGACGCGCCTGTGGGTGAGCGACGGCCAGCGCCGCTCGCGCTCCTTCCACGACGGCGCGATCCCGGTCGAGCAGGAGGACGCGGTCGACGACCTCAACTTCGTCCCGGGCCAGGACGAGGACAAGCTGACGGTCCGCTGGGAGCTGCACACCAACAAGCCCGGCTACCCGAAGGGCGCCAAGCTCGAGCTGTTCGCGCGGGGCGCGCAGGACCCGATCTGGACCCAGACCTTCGGGCCGAGCTTCGGCGGCGACGCGCCGAAGGCGGTCGAGGACCTGCTGGGCGAGGAGAAGGAGGCCGTCCGCGAGGGGTCCCTGCCGTTCGCGGACGTCAAGCCCGAGGGGCAGGCCGCCTTCCCCGACGGGCTGCTCACGCTGGCCGGCTCGCCGTACCAGCTGCGCCTGACGGTGTCGGGCCGGGCGGGCGCCGACCCGAAGCTCTCGGGCGACAAGTACGCCTACCCGATGACGGCCTGGACCTACGTCCACGTGCTGGCGCACTCGATCGAGGTGCGCTGGGGCGACATGGACTGGCTCGAGCGCGCCCGCCCGGACATCGATCCGGCCTATCAGGCGAAGGTGCTCGGCGCGGTCGGCGGGGCGCCCGGCTACGAGCGCGACCTGTTCCAGGCCATGAAGGACGCCGAGGCCTCGCCCAAGGCCGACGTCTGGCACGAGGTCGTGCTGCCCGCCAACCAGTTCGCCCGCGCGTACAACCAGAAGGACGAGGTCGAGACCAACGTCGACCACAAGGAGCTCGCCAAGCACTGGGGGCACGGGCCGCGCATCCCGCTCGTCGCCGAGGTCAAGCTGCGCGACGCGGCGGGGGAGGCGGCCCAGGACGTCGACCCGCGGGTGTTCACCGGCGCGAAGGTCCTCTGGGACTGGCGCGACCCCCAGCCCGACCGCTGGAAGTCCGACCACACGCCGACGAAGCCCTCCGAGGCCTTCCTCCAGAGCGTCTTCGCCGAGGGCGAGGCCCTGGCGCCCAGGGGGTCGACCAACTGCCCGAAGAAGTACGGCGGCAAGCTGGGCGACGAGGCAGGCTCCCCCGTGTTCCCGCCCGACGTCCCGGGGCCGTTCCCCTACCGGGTGACCCGCTGCGGGAAGCGGACCTGGGGGGCGCTGAGCGAGTTCGCCGACGCGGCCGGCGAGCAGAAGGGAACGACGGGCGTCGTCTTCCAGCCGAGCCGCATGGCCGGGGACAAGTTCGAGGTCCGCGCGGCGCTCTACTTCGACGACCGGATCGACACCGCCGACGACCTCGACCTCCCCGCGCCGGTGGTCGGGTCGCCGGGCACGTTCGAGGTGCTCCACCGGGTGGACCTCTACCACGTCGTCGTCGGGGACCTCCCGAACGTCGACGTCGACGGCTGCCGGGAGAAGGCCAGGAAGGTGTTCCGCACCCAGGCCCGGGCGCTCCTGAACGTCACCGAGGTCGCCGTCCCGGTGGCGAAGTTCCGGGACTACGTCAAGAAGGTGATCGCGGACGGCTTCAAGGACGAGAACGCCTTCGGGGACACCTCGTCCATGGCCTTCGGCTACCCCGACCACTTCGCGCTCAACGCGATGACCCTCGACGACGCGGGCGCCAAGGGCCTCGTCCCGTTCAGGGACGCCGACGCGGCGGCGGACCGGGCGCGGACGTTGATCCGCGACGGCGCGCTGTTCATGTACGAGCTGCACCGGCCGGAGCCGTCCCTCGTGGCCAAGCGCGAGCGGCTCGTGGGTCAGAACACGGGGGGCGTCGGCTACCCCCTGACCGACGTGGGCGGGTACCCCCGCCAGCTGATCCTCTTCGAGGCGGGCAAGCCCGTCATCCGCGACGGAGAGCAGGTCAAGGGGGCGCTCAACGGCCTCAACTTCATCAAGCTCCTGCCGGCCAAGTGCTGCACCGGGACCGGGGTCACGCTCGTCGACGGGACCTCGGACCGGAAGGTCACGGTGACCTTCCCGGGCCTGCCGGCCGTCGACCTGGAGTACTCGAACAAGTCCTTCGGCCGCGGGCGCAAGGTCGACCTGAGCGACCGCAAGAAGCGCCTCCTGCGCGAGAAGCTCGTCGAGGCGGGCAAGGCCTTCGCGGACTCGACGCAGAAGTTCGAGGTCCGCGTCGAGCACTCCGCAGGGGACGACGCCTGCAAGCGGCGCCGCGAGCAGGTGAAGGCGTACCTCGAGGAGGAGCTGAAGAAGAAGGACGTCATCATCGACAAGGCGCTCGTCCTGGAGGCGCTCGAGAAGCAGGCCGCCTCGCACCGCTGGACCGGCTTCGCGGCGAAGGACTACGGGAGCACGATCCGGGCGCGGGCCTGCCGCGACGCCCTGATCTTCCCGGCCGCCGCGCGCATGGCGGCCGACGAGAAGTGGCACGAGAAGCCCGGCGTCTACATGTTCCACTTCGTCGGCTACTCGAACCTCGCCTACCTCGACAAGGCGCAGACCGCCTTCGGCCAGAAGGCCACGCTCCTGGGCGCCTACGACCCGAACCGCGAGTTCACCCCGAACGACCGCTCGCACGGGTTCATCTCGCTGATCACGCCCGACCCGCAGCACGCCTCGACGGCCGGGACCGACGGCCCGCTCCCCGACATCTTCGCCCACGAGGTCGGCCACTCCCGCTGGCTCCCGCACGCGCCCGCCGTCACGGGCAAGGCGAACCCGGCCAGCACCAAGCCGGCGGCGCACGTCAAGAACGACGTCTGCCTGATGAACTACGACGTGGAGGAGCGGAGCTTCTGCGGGCTGTGCATCCTGCGCCTGCGCGGCTGGGACTGGTCGAAGGCCAAGCACGACGCGGGCGCCCTGGAGTTCAAGGTCGAGCTCGCCCTGGGCGACGTCGACGCGGGCCTGTTCCTGTTCGGGGCCGACACCCGGGCCGGGCAGATGGCCCGCCTGCAGGTGCTCGGGCTGTTCAACCGCCCCCTCGGCCGCGACTCGATCGGCAAGGAGGAGGCGTTCGACGTGTGCTGGGAGTACGCCAAGACGCTCTTCCCGGGCCTCGACGGCGACCCCAAGGGCGTGCTGAGCGAGAAGATCAAGGAGTTCCTCATCGACGGCGGCGCCCTGCCGGCCGAGGGCAAGCTGGTGAAGGCCCGGGCGCCGGGCGGCTTCACGCCCGTGTTCTCGATGAGCGACCTCATGCACCGCTACCCCCACCATCACGCGGGGGACGAGCCGAACCCCGAGGACGCCTACGCGCTCGGGGCCGAGCGCGGCGCCTACGAGGACCACCTCTACCGCGAGAACGCGGCCCTGGGCACGATCCCGCTCGAGGTCACGGTCAAGGCCCGGCTCAAGGGCAGCAACGACGACTGGCGGCCGGCGCCCGACTTCGAGGTCTTCGTCGGCCTGACGCGGCCGGACCCCGCCAAGGGGTTCGGCGCGAAGACCGACGGCGTGGCCTTCTCCGGCGGCAAGACGTTCGTCCTCACGGCCGACGCCCCCTACCTGGCGGAGAAGCCCAAGGCGTTCATCACCGCCAAGGTCGACGGCTACAAGAAGGGGGACAGCGGCGACCCGCAGTCCGGCAACGTCCACGCCGACCTGGGCGGGAAGCGGGGCCGACACCCCGACGGCAACGTCGGCGCCTCGGGCGGGGTCTTCTGCGCCTCGCGAGCGGACGGCTTCAGCCCGCTCCAGCCCGTGGGCGACCTCGGCATCGCCGTGCCGCACGCGGTCCCCGTGCGCACCGACGACCAGGGCGTGGCCCGCCTCGCCTTCCGGCCGTCACGGATCGGCGGCGACCGCTACAAGCTCGAGGCCTTCGTCGCGGTCCGGGGGGAGAACAAGGCGGTCCGCCTGGCCGAGGTCAAGACCGGGACCATCGTCCGCTGGCGCGCGGTGCGCGTGTGCCACTACTTCCAGCACAGCCCGCCCGCGAGCGCGGCGGCGCTGAGCCAGGAGTTCAAGGACCTGGTCAAGAAGCAGGAGGACCTCCCCAAGCTGGTCGCGCCGCTCGAGCGGATCGACTTCGGCCGGCGCATCAACGACGAGCTGGCGAAGGCCTACTGCCAGCTCATCGTCGACCCGGGCGCGCAGGCGCCCAACGCGATCCCGGCGCAGGCCTGGACCGACCTGGAGACCGAGCTCGACGTCGACCTGGCCGCCTACTCCGACACGATCAACAACCCGAGCCTCATGGGCAAGGCGACGCTGCCGATCTACGAGCACAAGCTCGCGCCCGAGAACGACGAGCGCAAGACCTTCAAGGGGACCCTCCCGGTCAAGCGACCGGGCCCGGGCACCGTCACGGTGCGCTTCGTCGGCAAGCCCATCACCGAGAGCGTGGCCCACGACTTCCTCGCCGAGGACGAGGACCCGCCCGGGGACGGCTACAACCTGCGCGCCCTGAAGAAGGGCGACAAGATCCTCGGGCGCAAGGACCGCACGAAGTCGAACGACGGGATCGCCGTGAAGGGGAAGGTGAACTACGACACGGGCGAGGTGCAGGTCGAGTTCGAGGCCAAGCAGGAGGCGGAGGTCCAGGTCAACTTCGCGCCGGATCAGTACATCGACTTCAAGGCGCTCTACAACTTCGCGGCCACGGACCTCCCGGGGCTGCTGCGGCTCAACCTGCCCAGGGCCTACAACGCGCTCGTGGGCGCCGACTACCTGCCCATGGAGGAGGGCGAGCAGCCCAAGCAGTCGACCTTCCTGACCGACCGCATCTACTCGCCCTCCGTGTTCGCGTTCGTCGGCGCGCTGTTCAGGGCGCTCGGCGGCAACAAGCAGGGCTGCCTGCCCGGCCTGATCGTCGTCCAGGCCGACCGCGTCGACCCGTACGACGCCCTCTACGTCGGCATGCAGGAGGGCAAGGGGGTGGCCAACGGCGTGCTGGTCTTCCGCCCCGCGGACGGCGACCTGCAGCAGCTCGCGCTGCACGAGATGTCGCACGCGCTGTTCCTCATGCACGCCCCGCCCGACCCGCCGGGCTCGCCCGCCCACCTGCACGACCCGGCCGACGACGCCTGCGTCATGTCGTACTCGACCAAGCGCGACGGCGACTACTGCGGCATGTGCGTGGCCAACCTGCGGGGGATCTACGTCGAGCGGCCGCCGCTGAAGCTGCCGAAGAAGGCGCTGGGCACCGGGCACATCGTGATCGAGCTCGTCGACGAGCAGGGCGTCCCGCAGGCGGGGGTGGAGTTCCAGGTGCTCCACCAGGGCAGGCCGATCCACGAGGGCGAGACGAACGAGCTCGGCAAGGCGCGCGTGGACGGGCTGCCGACCGGGACGGTCAAGGTGACCTTCCCGGGGCTCCACGGCCCCGAGTGGGACAAGGCGTAGGAGGGCTGCGTGCCGACCAAGCACACCGTCGTGCAGGGCGAGACCGTGCTCAGCATCGCCAAGGCGCACGGCTTCCGCGACTGGCGGGTCGTGTGGGACGACCCGGCCAACGCCGACCTCAAGAGCAAGCGCGCCAACGGCGGCGTCCTCAACCCGGGCGACGAGCTGACGCTGCCGGACCGGGAGAAGAAGGAGCTCGACGTCAAGGTCGACGCGACGTACCGGTTCAAGGTGAAGTCGACCCAGGCCTTCTACTCGACCCTGCTCAAGGACGCCTACGGCGAGCCCTACCAGAGCACCAGGTACCGCCTCGTCGTCGACGGCAAGACGATCGAGGGCAAGACCGACGACAAGGGCTACCTGCTCGAGTCGGTCCCGCCCGACGCGCAGGAGGCGCAGGTCACGGTGCTCGTGACCGTGCGCGGCAGCGCCGGACGGACGCGCACGGCCGAGGTCGCCTACCCCAAGGTCAGGCTCGGCCGGCTCGACCCGATCGACACCGACACCGGCGTCCAGGGGCGCCTCGCCGCCCTGGGCTATCGCTGCCCGATCGACGGCGACCTCACGGGCGACGGCGCCCGCGAGGCCGTGCGCGCGTTCCAGGGCGACCACGCCCTCGGGGTCACCGGCGACGTCGACCCGACGACGCGCTCGGCGATCCGCGACGCCTACGACAACCGCTGAGCAGCGACCGGAGCCCCACCATGTTCGAGTACCCGCCCAAGGTCGCCGCCGACACCTTCCCGGAGATCACCTACACCGACCCGCCGGAGGAGCAGCCCGAGAAGGATGAGGAGGAGGAGCGCACGCTCGTCGGCACGCTCTCCGGCGACGGCTCGGCCGTCGGGGTGCTCGCCCTGCCGAAGACCGGCACCTACGGGGTCACCAAGCTGTGCCTGATCGCCGGCGACCTGTGCTCGCCGAGCGTGAACGAGAGCCAGACCGCGCCGGAGGAGGTGGCGCCGTTCCACGTCGCGCCGGGGCTCGACGCGCTGGCGATCGGCTGGAACACGCCCGGCCCGCGCGAGGCCCGGAAGGTCACGTTCGAGCTCTTCTCGGCCCGGACCAAGGACACGCCGATCGCCCGGGCGGAGTGGGCCCTCGACCCGAAGAAGGCCAGCCCGCTGGAGAAGGACGCCGACGAGAAGCTCGGCTGCTCCGGGACGACCGCCTGGACGAAGGACCTGTTCACCTTCGATGACGGCCTGAAGGACGACTTCCCCGACGGCCTCCCGACGGTGAAGCACTCGCCCTACCAGCTGCGCATGACCGTCGAGAAGAACGAGTCGAGCCAGCTCCCGGGCTACCCGCTCGTCGCCTGGACGACGTTCCACGTGGCCGTGGACTCGATCACCCTCGCCTGGGGCCCCGACGACGCGCTGCCCGACCGGCCCAACGCCTGCGAGCCCGAGCACGAGGGGACCTGGCCCGCCCGCGAGAAGGCCATGCTGGCCGCCCTCCGCCAGGGGAGCGCCGATCCCACGAAAGGCCTGAACCGGGTCGTCATGGAGGCCACGCTCACCAGCGGCGAGGGGGCCAAGGTCTTCGCCGATGACTACGCCGCCCTGTGGGGCCGCGGGCCGCGGATCCCGCTCATCGCCACGCCGCTCGTCCGCCGCGCCAACGGCAAGAAGGAGCCCGACCCAAAGGCCCTGGCTGGCCTGCAGGTCCTGTGGGACTGGTGCGCGCCCGAGGAGCACGGCTGGCAGCACTGGCTCGGGCGCGAGCCCGGCGACCAGAGCGACGCCTGGAAGGCGACGTCGACCGCCGCCGACCGGGCGTTCTTCACCCGGCTGTTCGAGAAGCTCGACCAGGACCGCGACGCGACGCTCTCGCCGAAGCTCGCGCACAACTGCCCGTCGAAGCTCGGCGGGCGGCAGACCTACGGCTCGAACGACGAGGTGCACCACTTCTTCCTCTGCAACGGCCCGGCCCCGTACGAGGGCGACGTCCTCGGCCACGGCTCGAACCGGCAGTGGGCGATGCTGGGCAAGGTCAGCGCCGACCCGGCGTCGGCGGGCCAGAGCGGCGTCCTGTTCGCGCCCGGGCGGATCCCGGGCGACTACTACGAGGTCACGGCCTTCCTCGCCCTCCCCGGCGCCGACGGCAAGCTCGAGCTCGACGTGAAGGACGACGCCCTCGGCGGCGAGTCGCTCCGCGCCCACGCCGAGCGGGGCGGCCTGCCCACGGCGACCGCGGCCTTCCGGCTCTACCGGAAGATGAAGGTCACCTACTGCCCGATCCCGAGCACGGTCCCGACGGACTGGATCGACAAGACGAAGGCGTACTACGAGCGGGCCGCCGGGGTCGTCCTCGACGTGACGACCGTGACGCCCGACCGGCTGCCGGGGCAGTTCCGGGCCGCCGACCGCTACAAGGCGGCCTACGAGGCCATGTACCGCACCGAGACGACCGAGGACGTCGAGGTCGACGGCGCCAAGGTCAAGCGGAGCCTCCAGCTCGGGGCGTGGCACGCCATCGCCTCGCCCGACAAGGCGGACCTCAACGACCCCCGCATGCACATCCCCACGCGCGACCTGCGCGGCTACAAGGCGGCGCTCGAGGAGACGTTCAAGGGCGCGAAGGTGTGGGGGCTCGACCTCTCGGGCCCGCTCGTGGCGGGCAACCCCGAGGTCAAGGCGGGGCAGGCCGAGGGCTGGCTGCTGGGGAAGGCGCCGTTCGGCGGCGAGCACACCTACCTGGTCCTGAGCAAGAACGGGCAGGCGTTCGCGAAGGACGCCACGATCGAGGTCCCCAGCTTCACCTACGACAAGGCGACCAAGAAGCTCCAGCCCGGCGCGCCGGCGGCGACCGCCACGATCAAGGCGGTCCGGACGAAGGCGAGCGGGTGGCTGCAGCGCCAGACGAAGCTCAAGGCCGCCGACGACGACGCCACGGTGAAGGTCACCTTCGGGACGCAGGCGGTGACCGTCAGCTACGCCAAGAAGGGGGTGCTCAAGAAGACGCGCTCGACGAGCCTGCCCGAGCAGGGCAGGGCCGACCTCGAGCGGACGTTCGTCACGGCGGCGCACGGCCACGACCCGGCGCGGCCGCTCGTGATCACGATCGAGGGCAAGACCACGAGCAAGGACGACCAGCGGCGGGTCGCCGGCGTGCGCTCCTACATCCACGGCCTCCTCGAGGACGGGACGGTGCTCGACACCTACGAGGTGTTCGGCAGCGTCCTCGCCGCCCCCACCACCTACGCGACCCCCGAGGAGTACCTGCCGAAGTTCGACAAGCAGGCCAAGTTCGTGTGGGACGAGCTGCGCAAGGAGTGGCAGACGGGCGACCTCGGCGCCGAGCAGGGCGTGATCTACCTGTGCTACGAGCGCCAGTCGCACGGCACGTCGATCCCGGGCGGCGCGAGCTTCACCGGCGACAACAAGGCCACCCTCGCCGTGGCCTACTCGACGAACCCCGGCCGGCACCAGGGCCCCAAGCAGCAGTACGTCGAGCCGATCCCGCTCCTGATCCACGAGATCGGGCACGCCTTCTACCTGGGGCACGCGTCGGCCCGGCAGTTCAGCACCAAGGACCCGACGGAGCTGAAGGAGGAGCTCGGGGCGCACGTGGGGCTGTCGACGTGCGTCATGAACTACGACGTCGACCCGCTGTCCGTCACCCTGTGCGCCATGTGCCTGCTCAAGCTCCGCGGCTGGGACATGAAGCAGGTGGACCGGCTCCAGCACCTCGCCCTCGACCCCTCGAGCCTGAGCGAGGACCAGGCGATCGACGCGCAGGTCCAGCTGCTCGACGAGGACGCGCGGCACATGCCCGCGCCGGCCTGGATCGAGCTCGGGGCCGCGTTCCTGCTCTCGAAGAAGAAGGACGTGGTCGACGCGCGCAAGAAGGTCGAGAAGGAGGCGGAGGACGAGAAGTTCTCCTACCGCAAGCAGTGGGCGGAGTACGGCCGCTACCGCGACCTGAAGGGCAAGAGCGACAAGAGCTCGAGCGAGCGCAAGGAGTTCGCCAAGCTGGAGAAGAAGGCGGCCGAGGAGGAGGCCCGGAGCGCGCGGGCCTCGTCGAAGATCCGCATCGAGGCCAGGGAGCTCCGGGCCAAGGCCGCCGCCTTCGTGGCGCGCGTCGACAAGGCCGCCGAGCTGTACAAGGCCACCGACGCGACCTACGGCACGCCGCTCGGGATCGTCATGCTGCGCGAGCTGTGCCTGGTCCACTTCCGCTTCGGTGACGTGGCCCGCGGCCACGAGTACCTGAAGCTGCTCCTGGACCGGACCTCGCACCCGCAGGACGTCGGGACGCTCAAGTACACGGTCGAGGACGGGAAGCAGGTCGTCTCCTACGACGGCGGGAGCCCGCGCTCGCTCGGCGCGTGCCTGCAGGGCCTCGAGACCTACGAGTACCGCCTGACCCTCGAGCTGGGCGACGTGAACGACCTGTTCCGCTCCGCGGGCACCACGGACCCCGGGCGCATGGAGCGGCTGCAGGTGCTCGGCCTGCTCAACCGACCGCTGAAGCACCCCACGGCGAGGGACGCGTTCCGCTTCTGCTGGGAGTACGCCAAGCGGCTCCTCCCGGGCATCGACGCCGACCCGACGGTCTTCGAGCGCACGCTCCGGGAGTACCTCGTCAGCGGCGGCGCCCTCCCCGGGCCGGGCGAGTTCGCGAAGGTCCGCCGGCACGGCGGCTTCACCGTCAACTACTCGCAGACGGCCATGATGCTGCGCTTCCCGGAGGAGGACTTCCCCAAGGCCAAGGGCTACCAGGAGGGCAAGCACCCGGCGGAGGTGCCCTACGCCAGCTACATGCTCGGCGCCGAGCGGGCCGCGGTCGAGGACGACTTCTGCGACGACAACCCCGCGATCGGCAAGGTCCCGCTGCGGATCAAGGTCGAGCGGCGGCCGGTCGGGGCGGCGGATGACGCCTGGGTGAAGGCGCCCAAGGGGAGCCGGGTCTACGTGGAGCTCGTCGCGGCCGACCCGCTGCCCGACCACCAGCAGAAGGGCGCCGACCAGGCGCGCCACGCCCTGGCCGGCGGACACAGCCACCATGACCAGGCCGTCGCGCCGCCGCTGCAGCAGAAGCCGGCCGACTACCTGAAGGCCAGGGTCGCCGGGTTCCACCCGGCGACGAACCAGGCCGACCCGCAGGCGAAGAACGCCCACTTCATCCTGGGCGGGAAGCGGGACCTGAGCCCGAGCGACGTCTCGAGCTCCTTCCTCACCATCCCGAACGTCTTCTGCGACACGGGCAAGCGCGCCTTCGGCAGCCTGCCGCAGGCCGGCAGCGGCGTGGCCCGCGACCACACGGTGTGCCTCGACACCGACGCCGAGGGCGTCGTGAACCTGACCTTCGCCCCCTCGCGCGTGGGCGGCGACGCCTACCGCCTGCGCGCCTACGTCGGCCCGCCGACCCGCGACGTGGCCTCGGGCGACGACGTCGGCGTCTACAAGGCCGAGACGGGGACGATGGTCACCTGGCGCACGGTGCGCGTCTGCAAGCACGTGCGCATGGAGGGCGCGGCGACGAAGGGCGACCTGCCCGCCTACCTGCAGAAGGAGGGCGTCCCCGACAAGCTCACCGCGGACCTCGGCGACCTGCCGGCGGTCGACCTGAAGGGCGCCGTGACCACCGAGCTGGCGCGCGCCTACTGCGAGCTGATCGTCGACCCCGACGCGGCCACGCCGACCTCGGTCAGCGCCTGCGGGCCCGACCTGCTGCAGACCGCCAAGGACATGGCCGGGCGCCACAAGACGCTGAACCGCCCCGCGCTGGCCAAGAACGCGAGCATCTTCCGCGACCCGCTCCCGCCCGCGCAGGGCGACCAGACCGGGACCCGCTTCGAGGTGACGCTCTCGGGCCTGCCCGACCCGGGAACGCTCACGATCCGGCCCAAGGGCGGCGGCAAGTCGGACGCCGTCGCCTCGGACGAGGACAAGAGCGGGACCCTCGGCGCGCTCAAGGGCGTGAAGGCGGGGCGCGTCGACTACGGCGCGGGCAAGGTGACGGTCGAGTTCGACGCCGCGCAGGACGGCAAGGAGTACGACGTCGCGTACTTCCCCAGGAGCTACATCGACCTCGACTCGCTCCTCACGTTCCCGGCGAAGTCGCCCTACCTGTTCAACCTCGTCCTGCCGGCGGACTACAACGCCGCGATCCAGGGGAAGCGCTTCCGCCCCATGGAGCTGGACGGCGCGGGCAAGCCCACGAACGCGCACATCTACATCGACGACCGCGCGTCGGGGCTGTGCAAGAACTGGCTCATGGAGGCGCTGACGCTGGCGATCGACCGCAGCCAGGGCTTCTACCCGGGCCTCGTGATCATCCAGGCCCTGTCGCTCGACAGCTACACGGGCGGCGTCTGGAAGAGCGGGACGCAGGAGGGCAAGGCCGTCGGCAACGGCGTGTACCTGTTCGGCAAGGGCGGCGACTCGTGGAACCAGCTCACGATCCACGAGGTCTCGCACGGCCTCTACCTGCAGCACGCGCCGACGGCGACCGGGGCCAAGGCCGAGCTCCATGACGCCGCCGACACCTGCGTCATGTCCTACAGCGCCAACGACGGCGACTTCTGCGGGCAGTGCAACGCGTCGCTGCGCGGCCTGCACGTCGAGCACTCGCCGTTCGTGGCGGAGGAGTGACCGCGCTCGCCGGCTGATCCGAGCGATCCCGAGCGGCCAGGGCGCAACGAACCACACGCAGGCAACAGGGCTCATCACGTCAGTGACCAGCCCTGTGAGCGCGGCCGGCGGGTGATCAGACGTCGCTGGCGCCCGCCGGCGTGGCGTCGCCGGCGCGTGTTACCATTCCGCGCCGGGCAGGCAGGAGAGGCTGCGTGACGGCGGACGTGCGGCTCGAGTCCCTCGAGCAGGAGCTCAAGCAGCTCATCGTCGAGGCCCTGGGCCTGACCGACGTGACGCCAGAGCAGATCGACCCGACGGCCCCGCTGTTCGGGGAGGGGCTGGGCCTCGACTCGATCGACGCCCTCGAGCTGGCGATCGCCATCCACAAGCGCTGGGGCGTGAAGACGCGCTCCGACGACGCGCAGAACCGGGCGATCTTCGCCTCGGTCCGCGCGCTCGCCGCCTACGTGGCCGAGCGCCGGGCCGCCGGGGGCGCGGCGTGACGCGCGACGAGGCGCTGGCGCGCATCAGGGAGCTGATGGTCGACCTGTTCGAGCTCGACCCGGTTCGCATCGTGCCCGAGGCGCGGCTCGTCGACGACCTGGAGCTCGACAGCATCGACGCGATCGACATGGTCGCCAAGCTGCACGAGTTGACCGGCGAGCGGGCCGACGAGTCGGCGCTCAAGGCGATCCGCACGGTCGGCGACGTGGTCGACCTGGCGCTGGGCCAGCTCGAGGCCAGGAGCCAGCCCGGCCCGTGACGGCGCGCGCTGCGCTCGGGGCGGCGCTGGCGCTGGCCTACCCGGCCGTCGTCTACCTGGGCCTGGCCCGCGGCGACGCGCGCGCGGCGGCCCTGGCCCTGCTCGCCGCGCTCCTGGTCACGGCCGGCCCGCGGCTGCGCGCGGCCGGCCCCGCCCCGGCCGGCGCGCTCGCCCTGCCGCTCGCCGGGGGGGCGCTCGCGGCGGGCTGCGCGGCCACCGGCGACGGCCGGCTCCTCCTGGCCCTCCCGGTCCTGATCAACGGGCTGCTGCTGGTCGGCTTCCTGGCCTCGCTCCGCGGCGAGTCGGTCGTCGAGCGCCTGGCCCGGCTCCTCGAGCCCGACCTGCCGGCGGAGCGCGCCGCCTACTGCCGGCGCGTGACCTGGGTGTGGTGCGCGTTCTTCGCCCTGAACGGCGGCCTCGCCGCCGCGCTGGCCCTCCTGGCGCCGCTCGCCTGGTGGGCGCTCTGGACGGGGCTCCTCTCCTACGTCGCCATGGGCCTCCTGTTCGCGGGCGAGGTCGTCGTCCGCCGGCGGCGGTTCCCCGACGCGCCCGGCCTGCGCGAGACCCTCGCCCTGCGCCGGCGGAGCCTGGCGTGACCCTCCGGCCGGCGGGCGACCTCGGCGACCGCGGACGCCTCGTCGCGTTCGGGGCGCCGGGCGCCCGGACGCTCGGCGACCTGCTGCGCGACGCGGCGGCCCTGGCCGCGCGGCTCCCGGCGGCGCCTCCCGGCGAGGTCCTCGTCGCGTGCGACGACCGCTACCTGGTCGCCGCGGCGGCGCTGGCCGCCTGGGCGCGGGGGCACGCGCTGGCCCTGCCGCCCTCGGGCCAGCCGGCGGCCGTCGAGCGGCTGGCGGCCGACCCGGCCGTGCGGGCCCTCGTGCACGACCGCGACGGCGTGTCCGTCGCGCGCGTGCCGGCCGTCGACGCGCGCGAGGCGGTCGCCTCGATCGACGCCCCGATCGACCCCCTGGTCGGGGCGCCCCTCGACCCCAGGCGCCACGCGGCGACCGTCTACACGTCGGGGAGCACCGGCGCGCCGCTCGCGTGCCGCAAGACCGCCGGGCAGCTGCTGGGCGAGGCGACCCTCCTGGCCGGGCTGTTCGAGCTCGCGGGGGCGCGCGTCGTGGCCACCCCCCCCGCCCTCCACATCTACGGCCTCCTGTTCGGCGTGCTCGCCCCGCTGGCCGGCGGCGCGGCGACCTGCCGCCTGGCGCCGCTCCACGCCGAGCCGCTGGCCGCGCTCGTCGCCGCGGAGCGGGTCGACGTACTCGTGAGCGTGCCGGCGCACCTGAGAGGCCTCGAGGTCCTGGGCCCCGGCGCGCTCGCCGGCCTGCGCGCCGTCGTCTCGTCGGGGGCGCCCCTGCCGACGGCGACGGCGGCCCGGCTCCACGAGCGGCACGGCCTGGTCGTGACCGAGGTCTTCGGCTCGACCGAGACCGGCGGCGTGGCCACGCGCCGCGAGCCGGGGGACGCGCGCTGGCGGCCGCTGCCGGGCGTCGTGGTGAGCGCCGCGGCCGACGGCCGGCTGGCGCTCGACTCGCCCTTCCTGCCGCCCGACGCGCCGCGGCCGCTCGTGGCCGACGACCTGGTGGAGGTCGCCCCGGACGGCGCGTTCGTGCACCTCGGGCGCAAGGACGGCGTGGTGAAGGTCGGCGGCAAGCGGGTGAGCCTCGCCGAGGTCGAGCGCTGCCTGCTCGCGCAGCCGGGCGTCGCCGACGCGGCGGTCGTCGCCGCGTCGGCGTCGGGCGGCCGCGACCAGGAGCTCGTGGCCGCCGTCGCGCCCGCCGACCTCGACCCGGCGCGCCTGCGGCCTGCGCGCCGCGCTCGACGGTCGTCGTCCGCGGCGCGTGCCTCCTGGCGGCCTGCCGCGCGAGGCCCACGGGCAAGCTCCCGCGGCGGCGGCTGCTCGAGGCGCTCGGCCTCGCGCCCGCCTACCCGGGCGAGGTGCGCGCGGGCCCGGCGCGCGGCGCGGGCGCCGAGCGGACCGTCGACGTCGCGGTCCCCGCCGACCTGCCGGCGTTCGAGGGGCACTTCGACGGCGACCCGGTCCTGCCGGGCGTGTTCCTGCTGGAGCGGATCGTCGTCGCGCAGGCCCGCGCCGCCTGGCCCGACCTGGGCGGCCTGCGCGGCGCGCGGCGGCTCAAGTTCAGCCGCCCGGTCCGCCCGGGCGACGCCCTGACCCTGCGGCTCACCCGCCGGCCGGGCGCCGTCGCGTTCGAGCTCGTGCGCGGCGGCGAGGCCTGCGCGTCGGGGGCGCTGGACCTGGGGCCCGCGCCGGCGGGGTGAGCGGGCACAATGGCCGCGTGCCGCTCGAGGCCTGCGCCGTGGTGCCGACGTACGACAACCCGCTCACGATCGAGCGGACCGTCGAGGCCCTGCGCGCGCACCTACCGGTGGTCGTCGTCGACGACGCCAGCCACCCTCCCGCGCGCGAGGTGATCGCGGCGCTCGGCCGCGCCGGGCGCGCGCGCGTCGTGCGCCTGCCCGCGAACCTGGGCAAGGGCGGGGCCGTGCTCGCGGGCCTGCGCGCCGCGCGGCGGCTCGGCTTCACGCACGCGCTCCAGGTCGACGCCGACGGCCAGCACGACCTCGCCGACGTCCCGCGCTTCCTCGCGGCCGCGCGCGCGCGCCCCGACGCGCTGGTCCTCGGCGCGCCGGTGTTCGACGCCTCGGCGCCGCGCGCGCGCCTCGCCGGCCGCAAGCTCACCGTGGCCTTCGTGCACCTCGAGACCGGCGGGCGGGCGATCGCGGACCCCATGTGCGGGTTCCGCGTCTACCCGCTCGGCGCGACCCTGCGCCTCCTGTCGCCCGGGCGGCGCATGGACTTCGACATCGAGGTCGCCGTGCGCCTCGTGTGGCGCGGGACCCCCGTCGTCAACCTGCCCACGCGCGTGCGCTACCTGCCGCGGGAGGAGGGCGGCGTCTCGCACTTCCGGGCCCTGGCCGACAACGTGCGGATCTCGTGGATGCACACGCGCCTGTGCACCGGCGCCTTCCTGCGCCTCCTGCGGCTCGGGGTCGCGCGGTGAGCGCCGCGTGGCTGTCGGTCCCCGAGAAGGGGACCTTGCTCGGCATGCGCGTCCTGATCGCGCTGTGCGGCCTCGCCGGCCGGCGGGCGACGCGGCTGGTCCTGCGCCTCGTCGTCCTCTACTACGTGGTCGTCCACGCCGACGTGCGCCGGGCGTCGCGGCGCTGGCTGCGCAGGGTGCACGGCCGCGCCGGCGGGCTCGGCCCGGTCTACCGGCACGTGCTGCGCTTCGCGCAGGTGGCGCTCGACCGCGTGTTCCTGCTCACGGGGCGGACGGACCTGTTCACGTTCACCCACGTCGGGCGCGAGCACCTCGCGGCGCTCCGAGCGCGCGGGCAGGGGGCGCTGCTCGTCGGCGCCCACCTGGGCAGCTTCGAGGCCATGCGCGTCCTCGCCCGGGACAACGGCTTCCGCGTGCACGTCCTGGCCCACGAGGCCAACGCGCGGCTCGTCAACGCCCTCCTGCGGCGCCTCGACCCGAGCGGGGCCGTGACCCTGATCGAGGTGGGCCCCGACGCGGCGCCGGCCGTGTTCCAGGTGCAGGAGCTGATCGAGCGCGGCGAGCTCGTGGCGCTCCTGGGCGACCGCACCGGCCTGAGCTCGCGCGCGGCGGTCGTCGACTTCATGGGCGCGCCGGCCGCCCTCCCCACGGGACCGTTCGCCCTCGCCGCGGCGCTCGGCTGCCCCGTCCACCTGACCTTCGCCCTCTACCGCGACCCGGACCGCTACGAGCTGATCTGCGAGCCCTTCGCCGAGCGCCTCGACCTGCCGCGCCAGGGCCGCGACGAGGCCCTGCGCGAGGTCGTCGCGCGCTTCGCCGCGCGCCTCGAGCACCACGCGCGGCGCGCGCCGGACAACTGGTTCAACTTCTACGACTTCTGGGCGCTCGCGCCCCGCTCTCCGGCCTGACGGGCCGGGTTGCCCCTGCCGGCGAGGCTCCTTATCCTCGCCCCCCCCCGTTCGCCCCCAGGAGGCCCCCCCGTGAGCCGGCTCCGCGCCCTCCTCGTCGTCACCGCGCTCGTCGCCGCGCCGGCCGCCTGCCTGGCGCAGGACGCGCCCCCCAACGGCGAGGCGCCCACGACCGCCGCGGCGCCGGTGCCCCCGGGGCTCGTCTCCCCGCGGGCGACCATGCGCACGTTCCTCGGCGGCATGGCCGAGGCGGCGGCGGGCGACCGGCGCGGGCTCTCGCGGGCGGCCTCGTGCCTCGACCTCTCGGCCGTCAACGAGACGGTGCGCGCGCAGAAGGGCATCGAGCTGGCCCTGCAGCTCAAGCAGGTGCTCGACCGCGTGCGCCTCATGGTCTACGAGGAGCTGCCCGACGGCGCCCAGGGCGAGGCGTTCGTCCTTCATCGCGACGCGCACGGCCAAGGCGACGTCGTGATCGACCGCCGACCGGACGGCCGCTGGCTGTTCACGGCCGAGACGGTGCGGGCGCTGCCCGACCTCGTGCGCTCGCTCGAGCACCTCGACGTCGTCGCCGGGGCCGTGGACATCCCGTTCCACCTGTCGCCGTCCCTGTGGCTGCGCCAACAAGTCCCGCCGTCGCTGCGCCGGACCAGCTTCCTCCTCGAGCACTGGCAGTGGGCGGGGCTCCTCGTCCTCGCGCTGGGCGGCCTCGTGTGCGACAAGCTGCTCGTGGCCTTCGTGGCCCTGCTGACGCGGCTCTGGCTGCGCCGGCGCGGCGTGACGCTCGAGCAGGCGCTGCTCGTCCGCGGCGCGCGGCCGTTCGGCCTGCTCGCCATGGCGCTCGTGTGGCGCCTGGGCGACGCGCTCCTGGCCCTGCCCACGCAGGCGCACAACGTCCTGGTCGTGACGCTCAACTTCGTCGTCGCGGTCGCCGGGGTGTGGGGCGCCTACCGGCTGATCGACGTGATCGCCGCCGGGCTGGCCCAGCGCGCCGCCCGCACCGAGACGAAGGTCGACGACCTGCTCGTGCCGCTGGTGCGCAAGACCGCCAAGGTGTTCATCGCCGCCATGGGCCTCGTGTTCGTGGCCGAGACGATGGAGCTGTCGATCTCGGGCCTGCTCGCGGGCGTGGGCCTGGGCGGCCTGGCCTTCGCGCTGGCCGCGCAGGACACGGTGAAGAACCTGTTCGGCTCGCTCACGGTCGTCGTCGACCGGCCGTTCCAGGTGGGCGACTGGGTGGTGATCGACGGCGGGGTCGAGGGGACGGTCGAGGAGGTCGGCTTCCGCAGCACGCGGATCCGCACCTTCTACGACTCGCTCGTGACGCTGCCCAACGCCCTCCTCCTCACGTGCAAGGTCGACAACATGGGCGCGCGCCGTTACCGGCGCTGGAGGACCATGCTGTCGATCTCGCTCGACACGCCGCCCGACACGGTCGAGGCCTTCTGCGAGGGGATCCGCGAGCTCGTGCGGCAGCACCCCATGACGCGCAAGGACTACTTCCAGGTGTGGCTCAACGCCTACTCGGCGTCGTCGCTCGACGTCATGCTCTACATCTTCCACCAGGTCCCCGACTGGACGAGCGAGCTGAGGGAGCGGCAGAGGCTCATGCTGGACATCCTGCGCCTGGCGCGGGCGATGAACGTGAGGCTGGCGCGGCCGGTGGTCGACCTGCAGCGGACGACCGGCGAGCCGGAGCCGGTCGCCAGCGCGGCCACGGTGACGATGTCCGAGATCCAGGCCGAGGGGCGCGCGCAGGCGCGGGCCCTCCTGCGGGCCGTCGGCCCGCAGGAGGCGCCGCCGACGGCCCGGCTGTCCCCGCTGGTCGACCGGGGCGACGGCGGCGAGTAGCCTGCCCGTGTGAGCGCGGCGCGGCGGCGGGGCCTGGCGGCGGCGGCGCTCGC
>JAHBXY010000076.1 GCA_019636275.1 Planctomycetota bacterium
GGGTCGAGCGCCCGCAGGAGGACCTGCTCGACGGCCGGGGGGAGCTCCGGGCACAGCGCGCGCGGCGGCGGCGGCGGACCTTCGGCGCGCAGGGCCAGGTCGGCGAGCGTGTCGGCGGGGTAGGGGGGCGCGCCGGCGAGGACCTCGTAGGCGATCGCCGCGAGCGCCCAGACGTCGCCCGTGGGCGCGTCGAGGTCCTCGCCGCCCACCCAGCGCTCGGGCGGGGCGTAGCGGGGCGTGCCGACGAACTGGCCCGTGCGGGTGAGCCGGTCGACGCCGGGGGCGGTCGCCACGCCGAAGTCGATCACCTTGACCTGCCCGGCTCCGTCGACGAGCAGGTTCTGGGGCTTGAGGTCGCGGTGCACGACCCCGAGCGCGTGGACGGCGGCGACGGCGCCGGCCGCGGCCTCGAGCAGGTCGAGCTTCCGCGCGAGCGGCAGGCCGGCCGCGGCCGCGTCGAGGTGCCGGCCCTCGACGAGCTCGCAGGCCATGTAGCAGGCCTGGTCGGTGACGCCCCAGGCGTGGACGGCGACGACGGCCGGGTGGCGGCAGCGGGCCAGGAGCTCCCCCTCGCGCGCGAACCGGGCCAGGGAGGCGGCCGTGACCTCGCCGCGCGGGAGCAGCTTGAGCGCCACGACGCGGCCGGCGCCGTCGACGGCGCGGTGGACGGAGCCCATGCCGCCCTGGCCGAGGAGGCCCAGCACCTGGTAGCCGGGCACGGACGGCGGGGCGCTCACGGGGTCCAGGGTAGTGGGCGCGGCGGCGCCGGGCGAGTGCCGCCGGCCCGGGGGGCGCATAGAATCCGCCCTCCCGGAGGGAGCCCCATGACGACGTCCGCCGCCCGCTTCGAGCAGCGCCTGCAGGCCGAGCTGGACGCGATCCGCGAGGCCGGCCTGTGGAAGGAGGAGCGCCGCATCCTCTCGCCGCAGGGGGCCACGATCCGCGTCGGCCAGGGCGAGGCGCTGAACTTCTGCGCCAACAACTACCTGGGGCTGGCCAACCACCCGACCCTCGTGGCCGCGGCCAAGCGCGGGCTCGACGAGCGCGGCCTCGGGCTCGCCTCGGTGCGCTTCATCTGCGGCACGCAGGACCGCCACAAGGACCTCGAGGCCCGGCTGGCGGCCTTCCTCGGCTTCGAGGACGCGATCCTCTACACGTCGTGCTTCGACGCCAACGGCGGGCTGTTCGAGACGCTCCTCGGCGAGGAGGACGCGGTCATCAGCGACTCGCTCAACCACGCGTCGATCATCGACGGGGTCCGCCTGTGCAAGGCGGAGCGCCTGCGCTGGACGCACGGGGACCTGGGCGAGCTCGAGCGGCACCTCCAGGCCAGCCAGGGGCGGCGGACGCGGCTGATCGCGACCGACGGCGTGTTCTCCATGGACGGCGACGTGGCCGACCTGGCGGCGATCTGCGACCTCGCCGACCGCCACGACGCGCTGGTCATGGTCGACGACAGCCACGCGACCGGGTTCTTCGGCAAGACGGGCCGCGGGAGCATCGAGCACTGCGGCGTCATGGGCCGCGTCGACGTGCTCACGTCGACGCTCGGCAAGGCGCTGGGCGGGGCGTCGGGCGGGTTCACCTGCGGCAGCCGGCGCGTGGTCGACCTCTTGCGCCAGCGCAGCCGGCCCTACCTGTTCTCCAACACGCTGGCGCCCTCGCTGGTCGAGGCCTCGATCGCCTGCCTCGAGCTCCTCGCGCAGACGACGGAGCTCCGCGACCGCCTCGAGGCGAACACGGCGCGCTTCCGCCAGGCGATGACCGCGGCCGGCTTCCAGGTGCGCCCGGGCGTGCACCCGATCGTGCCGATCATGCTCGGCGACGCGCGCCTGGCGCAGACCATGGCGCAGGAGCTCCTGGGCGAGGGGATCTACGTGGTCGGCTTCTCCTTCCCGGTCGTGCCGCGCGGGCAGGCGCGCATCCGCGTGCAGCTCTCGGCGGCGCACACGCCGGAGCAGATCGACCGGGCGGTCGAGGCGTTCACGCGCGTGGGCAAGAAGCTCGGCGTCGTCTGACGACGGATGCGTCGGGCCGGGCGCGACCGCGGTGGCGCCCTGCCGCCGGCTGCCGTAGCTTCCTCGGCCTCGACCGGCGGCAGCGGCCGAGGAGGAGTCCGTGAGCGTCAAGGCGTGGCACGCCCTCTCGCCCCAGGAGGCGCTGGAGGCGACCGGCTCCGGCCCGGCCGGGCTGACCGACGACGAGGCGCGGACGCGCCTGGGGCGCGACGGGCCGAACCGGCTCACGCAGCGGCGCGGGCGCTCGGCGTTGCGGCGCTTGCTCGACCAGGTGCTCCAGCCGCTGGTCGTCGTGCTGCTGATCGCCGGCGTGGTCTCGCTCCTCACGGACGACGTCGTCGACGCGGCCGTGATCTTCGGCGTCGTGCTCGTGAACGCCGTGATCGGCTTCCTGCAGGAGGGCAAGGCCGAGAGCGCGATCGCGGCGCTCGACGCCATGGTCGTCACGCAGGCGACGGTGGTGCGCGACGGGGCGCGCCGGCGCATCCCCGGCGAGCAGCTCGTCGTGGGCGACGTCGTGGCCCTGCAGTCGGGCGACGCCGTCCCGGCCGACCTGCGGCTGCTCGCCGCGCGCGACCTGCACGTCGAGGAGGCCGCGCTCACGGGCGAGTCGGTCCCGGCGCACAAGGACGTCGCGCCGGTCCGCGCCGACGTGACCGTCGGCGACCGCAGGAGCATGGCGTTCGCCGGCACGGCCGTGACCTACGGCACCTGCACCGGCGTCGTCGTGGCCACGGGCGACCGGACCGAGACGGGGCGGATCGCCGGCATGATCGCGGGCGCGGGCGACCTCGTCACGCCGCTCACGAAGCGCCTGGCGCGCCTGTCGCACCTGATCCTGTGGATCATCCTGTCCGCCGCCGGCGGCATGTTCGCCCTGCAGGTCGCGCGCGGGCAGCCGCTCGACGACACGTTCAGCGCCGCCGTGGCGTTCGCCGTCGGCGCGATCCCGGAGGGCCTGCCGGCGGCGGTCACGGTGCTCCTGGCGGTCGGCGTGTCGCAGATGGCCCGGCGCGGGGCGATCATCCGCCGCCTGCCCGCCGTCGAGACGCTCGGCAGCACGACGGTGATCTGCTCGGACAAGACCGGCACGCTCACGCAGAATCAGATGACCGTCACGCAGGTGTGGCTGCCGGGCGGGGCGGTGGCCGTCACGGGCGCCGGCTACGACCCGCAGGGCGGCTTCGAGCGCGACGGCCAGCCGGTCGACCCCGCGGCGCCGGACCTGCGCGAGGTCCTCCTGTGCGCCGGGCTGTGCCAGGACACGCGCGTGCGGCGCGACGGGCCCGTGACCACCGTGGAGGGCGACCCGACCGAGGCCGCGCTCGTGGTCATGGCCGAGAAGGGCGGGCTGCCGCCCGACGCGCTCGGCCCCTGGCCGCGGCTCGACGCCGTCCCGTTCGAGTCGGCGCACATGTACATGGCGACCCTGCACCGCGACCCCTCCGGCGGCGCGGCGCTCTACGTCAAGGGCTCGACCGAGGCGCTGCTGACGCGCTGCGTGGACACGCTCGGCCCGACCGGCGCGCTGGCGCTCGACGCCGACGCCGTGCACCAGGAGGTCGCCGCGCTGGCCGCGCGCGGGCTGCGCGTCCTGTGCCTGGCGCGCCGCCGCTGGCCCGACGAGCGGGCGTCGGTCGGGCACGAGGACGTGCGCGAGCTGACCCTGCTGGGCCTCGTGGGCATGATCGACCCGCCGCGCCCGGCGGCGAAGGACGCGGTCGCCGTGTGCCAGCGCGCCGGGATCGCCGTGAAGATGATCACGGGCGACCACGCCGTCACGGCCGCGGCGATCGCCCAGGAGCTGGGCCTCGAGGGCCGGCGCGACGCGCAGGGCAAGCTCGTGGCCGTGACCGGCGCCGCGCTGGCGAAGCTCGACGAGGTGCAGCTCAGCCAGACCGCCGAGGACGTGGCCGTCTTCGCGCGCGTGGCCCCCGAGCAGAAGCTCGAGCTCGTGCGGGCGCTGGGCACGCGCGGGCACGTCGTGGCGATGACCGGCGACGGCGTCAACGACGCCCCGGCGCTCAAGCAGGCCGACATCGGCGTGGCCATGGGCAAGGGCGGCACAGACGTCGCGCGCGGCGCGTCCGACATGGTGCTCACCGACGACGACTTCTCGACGATCAAGGCGGCCGTCGAGGAGGGGCGCGGCGTCTACGACAACCTGCTCAAGTTCGTCGCCTGGACGCTGCCGACCAACGGCGGCGAGGGCCTCGTGATCCTGGCCGCCGTGGTCTTCGGCCTGACCTTGCCGATCCTGCCCGTGCAGATCCTGTGGGTGAACCTGGGCACGGCCGTGCTGCTCGGGACCATGCTGATCTTCGAGCCCAAGGAGCCGGGGCTCATGGAGCGCAAGCCCCGGCCGATCGACGCGCCGATCCTCGGCCGCGAGCTCTGGACGCGGGTGGGGCTCGTCTCGGTGCTCATGGCGATCGCCGGCTTCGTGCTCTTCCAGTGGTGCGAGCAGGACGACCCGGCCCGCGTGGCCGAGGCGCGCACGGTGGCCGTGAACACGATCGTCGTGATCGAGGTCGGCTACCTGTTCGCGTGCCGCAGCCTCACCCTGCCGCTCTGGCGGATCGGCCTGTTCACGAACCCGTGGGTGTGGGTCGGCAGCGGCGCGATGCTGCTCGCGCAGCTCGCCTGGACCTACCTGCCGTTCATGAACCGCCTGTTCCACACCGCCCCGATCCACTGGACCTGGTGGCTGGCGTTCACGGCGGCCGGCGCGGTCGTGTTCGGTGTGGTCGAGGCGAAGAAGGTGCTCGCGCTCAGGCGCCAGCACTGACCTCGTGAACAGCGAGGAGCTCGACGTCCTCGGGTCCATCAAGGCCAGGGTGGAACGGCGCGGCAACCGAGGCGAGGTCGCAGAGGCCGAGGCGAGGCGGCGCGCGCGCGGGTCGTATCGATCGCCTGATCCTGGGACCCGCGCGCGCGCCGCATCGCCCGGCATCTGCGGCCGGAGCCGTCGATCACACTAGCGCGCCTCGACCGCCAGGCCGAACGAGAAGCCGGGCGCGTCGCCCGAGAGCTCGACCACGTGCTGGTAGGCCGTCGTCCGCGGGCTCGCGGGCGTGCCGTCGCCGGCGAGCGGGTTGCGCCGCCCGCGGTGGTCGAGCGCAACGCTCACGGTCCGCGCGCCGACCGTCTTGCCCAGGCGGAACACGCCGCCCTGGTCGCTGGCCTGGAGGCCCTGCTGGCCGCCGTGGGCCAGCGCGCGCAGGTCGGGCGACAGGCCGGCGCGCACGTAGAGCGTGCCGACCTGCGGGTCGAGGGCGTAGGTCACCTCGACGCGGCCGGGGCCCGCCCAGGCGATCGTCTTGTTCACCAGGCCGTCGCTCGAGCGGAAGGTCAGGGCGACCGAGGTCGTCGACACGACGGCGACCGAGTCGTCGTTGACGTAGTCGCGCCCGGGCCCGGTGGCCCACACGTCCTTGAGCGTCGACGTGCGCGCGGCGTCGGCGGCCGGGCTCTCCCAGCCGGCCTCGGGGCTCTGCTCGGGGAACGCCAGCGGCGAGCCGATCACCTGGTGCCCCTGACCGGTCTGCGGGTCGCGGGCGAAGCCGGCGACGAGGCGGCCGCCCTCGCGCTCGAACACGAGCAGCAGCCGGTCGTCCATGAGCAGGTACTCGGGCTCGCCGTCGAGGTCGACGTCGAGCGCCGCCGTCCGCGGCTGCGCGGGCGGGCTGGCCGCCCAGCCGGCCGCGTAGGCCACGACCGCCGCGTCGCCCACGTGCGTCGACAGGGCGTGCACGAAGCCGGTCAACCGGTCGTAGGTCGTGTCGGGGTGCAGGTAGGCGCCGCTGGCCAGGCGCGTCGTGTCGTGCATGTCCTCCTGGTGCCAGGCCGTGCGGTACATGGCCGACGCGAGCGCCAGCTCGGCCAGCTCGCGCAGCTCGCCCGCCGGCGCCGCCTGGACCTGCGCCCACAGGTCGCCGAGGAGCGTGCCGGGGGTCTTCACGTCGCCCATGACGCGCGGGAACGGCCGCCCGTGGCGCACGACCGGCCGCAGGCCGGCGAACGACTCCTCGAGCGGGTGGCCGTAGTACCAGTGGTCGTACGACTCCTGGCAGGCGTGGCGCAGCCACTCGTGGGTCTCGATGGGCAGGCTCGCCCGCTGGCCGTGGTCGACGGCCGCCCAGCCGCGGCCGGCGAGGTCCTCGAGCGTGGCGACCTCGATCCAGGGCCGCTGGGAGAGCCAGGCGAGCACGCGGTCGTAGACGTCGGGGACGTCGGGGTTGCCCTTGTGGCCGGCGTACTCCTCCCAGTCGGCGACGACGACGAGCGCCTGGTGCGGGTCGGGGTCGAGGGCGCGCTCGAGGAGGAGCGTGCGCAGCCCGAGGTCGGGGCCACCGTCGGCCTGGCTGAAGAGCGAGCGCGTGGGGTCGATCACGAAGCAGGTGACGCCGTTGATCCGCCGCAGCCGGCCGTCGGTGGGGTGCTGGCCGGTCCAGGTCTCGAAGTGCGTGCGGTCGAGGACGGTGTGCGTGTAGCCCAGCGCCGTGACCTCGGCGAGCGTCGCGCCCGAGGCCACGCGCTCGGGGATCCAGAACACGCGGCCGGCCGCCTGCGCGCCGAGCCAGTCGCGGGCCACGCCGGCGCCGAGGGCGGCGAAGCGCGCGTTCGGGGCGCCCTCGAAGTAGGGCATGATCGCGTCGGAGTAGGTCCCGGGCAGGTAGGCGCCCTCGCCCGTGGCCGGGTCGCCGTCCCAGAGCTGCGCCGTGCGGCGCAGGAACGCCGGGCCGTCCTGCAGGGGATCGGCGCTGGAGGCCCAGCCGATCGCGCCCATGAGCTGGCCGGTGAGGCGGATCGACAGCGGCAGCCCGTGCGCGGTGTGGCTCTCGAGCGTCCGGCGCAGCCCCGTCGGCAGGCCCTCGGACGTGCGCGTGCGCTGCGACCAGATCAGGTCGTTGAGGACGTCGGCCTTGAGCGCGGCGCGGTTGGCCACTGCCACGGGGGCGACGACGGCGCGCCGGTCGGCCACCCAGCCCTCGAGGACGGCCTGGTCGAGGCGGCGGTCGTTGAGGTCGAGCTCGAGCACGGCGTCGGCGACGCGGTCCTCGCCGTCCTTGACCGACAGCACCTGGAAGACGAGGTCCTGGCCGGCCCAGCCGACCGCCTGGAGGGCGGCCTCGGGGACGCTGGCCTCGACCGCGTCGAGGTCGCTCCGGAACGAGACCCGCGGCGCCGCCACGGTCGCCGTGGAGATCGGCGCCAGGGCCGCGTCGAGGAGCTGGACGTCCTGCGTGTCCCGGATCACGAGCGCCAGGTCCCAGGGGTGCGCGGTCGTCTCGCGCAGGCCGAGCGGCAGCCGGGTCGCGCCCTGGCCGCTGCCCCAGCCGACGAGGAACACGAGGTCCAGGCCGCCGAGCTCGGCGCCGTAGCGCAGGTCGAGCAGGTCGACGCGAAGGAACAGGTCGCCCGCCTCGCGGCGCGAGTAAAAGGCCACGAGCTCGCGCGCGTCGCGCAGGCCGTCGCCGGCGAGGCGCGCGTCGATCGGGTCGAGCGCGCGCAGGTCGGCCAGCGTCCAGTCGCGCAGGTGCTCGAAGACGTCGCCGCGCGCGGTCGCGCCGACGACGGGGCCCGGGCCGACGGTGATCGGCCGCGTCGGCGCCGGCAGCGGGCGGACGGGCGGCCCCGAGAGGCCGCCCGGGCCGGCCTGGGGGACCGGCGCGGCGGCCACGCCGCTCGTCGTCGCCGGCGCCGGGGCCGCGCTGGAGAGCGGGGCGATCGCCGTGCGCGCGGCGGGGTTGGTGCTGCCGGGGCCCGGCGCGGGCGTCGGCCGCGCCTTGCCCTCGCGGCAGCCGGCGCTGGCGAGCCCGACGAGGAGGCCCAGGAGGAAGGCGAAGCGGGCGGTGCGGGTGGGCAGCACGGCGACCTCCTAGCGCGCCCGGCGGGTGCGGGTCCAGATCGAGCCCTGGGCGCTCCACGCGGCGTGGAGCCCGCCCGTGGGCGCGGCCGTCAGGGCCGCGCGCCGGCGGGGCCCAGCCCGTCGAGCGCGACCGGCGCGCCCGCGCCCGTCGGCGCCAGCGCGGCGAGCAGCACGCGCGCGTCGCCGCCGGTCCACTGCTCCCACGCGACGACCACGCCTGCCGGCGTGACGGCGAGGTCGGGCGCCCACGAGCCGCCGGTCGTGAGCTCGAGCGGCGCGTCGAAGGCCGCCTGGCCGGCGCGGCGCACGGCGGCGCGCAGGCGGCCGTCCTCGACCCACGCGGCCCACAGGTCGTCGCCCGACCAGGCGAGGCGCGGCGCGTACTGCCCGGCCTGCGGAGCGGCGACGCCGGCGACGGTCGTCGCCGTCGGGGTGACGACCGCGACGAGGACCTCGCGGCGGCCGGCGCCCTCCTCCTCCCAGGCCACGGCGACCGCGCCCGAGGGCGCGAGGGCCACGGCCGGGCTCCAGGCGCTCGTGCCCGCGCGCGGGTCGACCGCCACGGCCGGCGCGAAGGCGCGCCCGTCATGCAGGGCGAGCTGGACGTCGAAGTCGCCGGGCGCGACCTCCTCGGTCCAGACGAGCGCGGCGCGGCCGTCGGGGAGGCCGGCGAGCCGCGGCGCGTAGGCGCGGGCGCCGCTCGACACGGCGGCGGGCGTCGACCAGCCGGCCGGGCCGCGCGAGGCGACGAGGACGGCGAAGGCGCCGCCCTGCTCCTGCTCCCAGGCGAGGTGCAGGGCGCGGCCGGCGGCCGCGAGCGTCGGCTGGTAGGAGCCGCCGGGGCTGCGCGAGGCGTTCTCGGGCGTGCCGAAGCCGGCGCCGGGGGCGTCCTCGACCGCGTGGAACACCTCGGCGTTGCCGCCGGCGTCGACCGACCAGGCGGCGTGCAGGCGGCCGTCGGCGTCGAGCGCCAGGGCCGGGCGGCCGGGGTCGCCGCCGGGCGGCGCGACCTGGCGCGGCGCCTCGAGGGCGCCGGCCTCGCGCCAGGTGGTGAAGATCCGCTGGCGGCCGAGGCGCCGGTCCTGCCAGAGGAGGCGCAGGCGGTCGCCCTCGGGGACGACGACCGGGTGCTTGCGCGACACGTCGCCCTGGCCCAGCGTGAGCAGCTCGGGCGCGGTGAAGCCGCCGCCCTGCGTGCGGGCGTAGGCCAGGTGGTTGCCGCCGCCGCGCGCCTCGATCCAGGCCACGTGCAGGGCGCCCTGCCACAGGCCCATGGCCGGCTCGCTGGCGACCGCGGCGCCGCGCGACACGTCGACCGGACGCGACCAGCCCTGGGCCGTGCGCCGCGCGTGCAGGACGCGCCCCTGGTCGACGTAGAGGAGGTGCGTCGTGCCGCCCTCGTCGAGGAGCTCCACGCGCTCGACGACGCCTTGCCCCTGGGCCACGACCTCGACCGGTCCCCAGCCCGCCTGCGTGCGCCGCCTCGCGCGCACCTCGGCGCGGCCCGGCTCGACCTCGGCCCAGGCGATCAGCGCCTCGCCGCCGGGCAGGGCCGCGAGCGCCGGGTCGCGCGCCTGGAGGAGCGTCGACGGGCTGGCGGACGTCACCTCGGCGATCTGCGACCAGACGCCGCCCACGCGGCGGCGGTGCGCCACGCGCGGGGTCGTGCTGCCCGGGCCCCAGTCCTCCCACACGACGTCGACGCCGCCCGCGGCGTCGACGAGCACGCGCGGGTTGACCTGCATGCCGCCGGCGGCGCCCGAGAGGACCACGTGCGGCGTCCAGCCGAAGGCCACCGGGTCGAACTGGCTGTGGCGGATGGCGAAGTCGCCGGTGGCGTCCTCGTACTGCTCCCAGGCGAGGTGCGGCAGGCCGGCGCCGTCGAGGCCCAGGTCCTGGTTCCAGGCCGTGCGCCCGGCCCGCGACACGTTGTCGGGCGGCGAGAAGCTGCGCCCGTCGTGCAGCGAGTACCAGACGTTGCTGGTCATGTTGAGGTTCTGGAACAGGCCCACGTGCGTGCGGCCGTGCGCGTCGCGCAGGGCGCGCGGGCGCAGGGCCTCGCCCGCGACGGCGAGCGCCTCGTGCGGGGTGACCCAGGCGCCGAGGCGCAGCCAGGGGCCGGGGCCCGCCGGGAGGTCGATCGGCGTCGCCCGGCCGGCGGCGTCGTGGGCCACGACCGCCTCGAGGGTCAGGCGCTGGTCCTCGTGGGCCTCGCCCTGGCCGGAGAGGTCGAGAACGACGAGCAGGTCGACGGGCGCGGAGACGGCCAGGAAGCGCAGGTCGAGCGGGCCGTCGTCCGACGCGAAGCCGCCGCTGGAGAGGACGCGGTCGACGCTGCGGTCGTAGGCGCCGTCGCCGTCGACGTCGATCGCCAGGCGCGCGGTCGTCGTGCCGGCGGCGTCGTCGAGGGTGCCGGCGGCGCGCAGGGTCAGGCCCGTGACCTCGACCGGGTCGGGGCCGAGCGCCTTGAGGCGCAGGGCCAGGACCGTGACCTCCTGCGCGTCGCGCTCGACCCGCTGGGGGCCGGGGCCGAGGAGGGTCGCCCGGAGGCGGGTGGGCGACGTGGCGGCCGGGGTGGCGGAGCCGATCGTCCCCGTGACCGCGCCGTTGCCGTAGGCGATCGTCCCGGTCGACGCGGTCGCCGGCAGGGGGACTAGGTGTGACCCTTCGCGGCAGCCCGTGATCGCGATGGTGGACGCGACGAGCATGACGGCGACGCGTGGGCCCATGGGCGGTCCCTCCCGGACATGGGAGGAGAGGCCGCGGCGGAGAGAACCGGACACGTCGAGTTAATGGCATGTGAAGAGGCGGCTTGTGTCGTCGGCTCTCGTTTTCGGGTGACCCTCGGGACTCACAACAGAGGAGCAGAGGGAGCAGAGGGCGTGTGGGCGCCCCGTGAAGCGGGGGGGGCGGGGGTCGGGAGTCGGGGGTCGGGGGTCGGGAGTCGGGAGTCGGGGGTCGGAGGTCGGGGGTCGGGGGTCGGGGGTCGGGGGTCGGGGGTCGGAGGTCGGGGGTCGGGGGTCGGGGGTCGGGGGTCGGGGGTCGGGGCGTCCGACCCGTCATCGCCCCTTGATCTGATGGCCTAAGGGCAGCCCTCCGGCCCCCCCCATGGGCAGAAGGGCAACGAAGACGACGGGGGCGCGAGAGGAGGTGAGGGAGAGGGGGTGATCCGTGTCCTTGTTAACCTTCGGTGTCACCGTGTCCCATGCGAGTCCGCATGGTGGACGTCGATCGCGACGACCGGCGAGTGAAGGGTCCCGGGCGCACTCGCGCGACCCGCCCTCTGCTCCCTCTGCTCCTCTGTGGTGAACCCTCCGGACGCCGTCACCAGAAACGCAAGACGGCCGCCCCTCACGGGACGGCCGTCCTGCTCGCTTCAGATGTTCGCGCTCGGCCTTACCAGCCGTCGCCGCCGCCGCGGTCGTCGAGCGGCGGGAGCGGCTCGCCCGAGCCGCTCAGGTTGCCCTCGGGGGGCTTCTCCTGGCAGAGGACGACCTGGACGACCTCGAGCTTCTGCACGTTGCCCTTGATCTCCTGGATCACGCGCTGGTCGACGGTCAGCTCGCTGATCACGCCGCGGACGACGACGTAGCCGCCGTGCGTGGGGTCGAACTGGTCGACGGCCTCGGGCGTGACGTTCACCTGGAAGCGCTTGGGCTCCTTGCCGTCCTGCCACGTGTCGCGCTCGACGACCCAGATCTCGCAGCGCGAGAGGTCGAGCTTGCCGTCGCGGCCGCGCAGCTCGGCCAGGGGGTCGTGCGACGACTTGGTCGTGCCGCCCGCGCGGTAGCCGCGCGTGTCGTCGAAGCCGTAGGGGTCGCTCTTGCCCTCGAGCTCCGCCTTGGCCTGCTTGCGCCACTCGGCGATGACCGTCTCGACGCGGATCAGCTGGTCGACGACCTTCGTCGCCTCCGACGTGCCGGCCACCGAGCCCGGCTGCGTCGCGCGGCCGGGCGGCGCCGCGTTGCGCGGGGCCTCGTCCCAGCCGTCACCCCAGTCGTCGCCCCAGTCGTCGGCGCGGTCGCCGTTGTCCTCCATGTCGTTCCAGTCGTCCTCGACCGGGCCCGACGGCATGCGGTTGCCGGCGGCGTTCAGGGCGGCCTTCGGGTCGGCCTTGGGCAGGATCATGATGCGGCCCGAGACCATGGTCAGGTCGCGCTCGTCCACGGCGCCCTTGCGGCGGCCGGTGACCGGGTCGATCTCGTCCGAGTCCGAGCCCGCGCCGCGCTCGCGGCCGCCGGTCGGGGTGCCGTCGCCGTTCTCCGCCGCGGCCAGCTCCTCGCCGTTGGGGCCGGTGCCGCCAGGGCCGCCGCCGCCCATGTTGCCGAAGCCGCCGCCGAAGTTGCCGCCGCCGCCGCCCATCCCGCCGCCGCCGAAGTTGCCCGGGTTGTTGGGGTCCAGCGGCGTGGAGGGCGTCGCGGCCAGCGGGTCGGGCACGCTGCCGGTGCCGCCGGCGCCGCCGCCGCCCATGTACTCGTAGGGGTCGGCGTAGGCGCCGTCGAAGCTGCCGTTGCCGTTGTAGGCGTCGGGCTGCCCGTTGGCGCCGGCGGTGACGTCCGGCCGGCCGTCGCCGTCACGGTCCCAGCCGACGATGTTGCCGTTGGCGTCGTAGATCGGACGACCGACGCCGTTATCCGAGCCGCCGGGGTTGGGGTTGTTGCGGTCGGTGAGCAGGCGGTCCCGCTCGCGCTCGAGGTCCTCGATCCGCCGCAGGTTCTCGGCGTTCGGGTTGTTCATCCAGTTCTTGATCGCTTCCTTGAGCAGGTCCGCGATCAGGTCGATGGCCTTGTCTCCGACCTTGTCCCAGAAGCCCGGCGGGCGGTTGGCCTCGGCGGTCTTCATGTCGGAGGCGACGCGGTCCATGTGCTGGACCAGGCCGGCCGTCTGCTGCTTGCCCTTGAGCCACTCGGCGTACGTGCGGTCGTACGCTGCCGTGCGCTGCTCGGGCGTGAGGCTGGTGTCGTTGTTGATCTGCGTGAGCCGCTCACGGAAGACGCGGTCGCGCTCCGCGTCGGCGGCGAGGATGGCCTTCTTGTCCTGCGCCGAGGTCGTGGGCGCGCCGAAGGCGAACACCACGCCCACGAGCGCCAGCGGGACCCACCAGCCGCGTGGGCAGCCGCGTGGTGAGGAGTGAGAGCGCTTCATCGAGACTTCCCCTGGGCGCGTGGCCCGGTGAACGCGTCGTGGCGGCGCACCGCCCAGACGCATGATCCTCCGTCGGGCCCTCCCACGCAACTCGACGACCGGAGGCTCACCGAGGCGCAAGTTGTGACGGCGCACTGATCGTTCGTCTCATGGATCGACCCGTGAGACGAACCGATCCAGATTGCGTCATCCCGCCAGGGCGGCCCGGAGCCGCCAGGCCGCCCCCGCGAGCAGGGCCATCGCCGCCGCCGCGACCCCCCAGCCGAGCCCGCGGAGCCCCGGGTCGACGCGCCCGAGGTGCAGCGGCAGGAGCTCGAGCCCGCCGTCCGCCGGGCCGGCGCCGGCGAGGTGCGCGGCGAGGCGCCGCGGGTAGCTGACGAGCGGGTTGTAGTCGAGGCGGTAGCGGTTGAGCGGCCGCCCGGCCGGGACGGCCGGGTCGTCCGGGGCGTGCCGCTCGTAGTAGGCGCTCGAGCGCGCCGCCTCGCCCATGGCCTGGTCCTCCATGAACGAGACCGTGGCCCCGAGCGCCTGCACCGAGACACCGACGACGACGACGGCGGCGAGCGCGGCGCGGCGCGGGGCGGGGCCCACGGCGAGCGGCAGGAGGAGGAGCGGCACGACGGGCAGGAGGTGGCGCGGCCCGAAGGCGTAGCCGCCCTCCCAGTAGAAGTAGCTGGCGAAGAACAGGAGCGCCGTGGCCCCGGCCCCGAGCGCCGCCAGCGCGGCCCCGCGGTGCGCCCGCCAGAGCGCCGGCGCGCGCGCGAGCGCGAGCACGAGCGGCGGCGCGAACAGGAGGAGCGACTTGCCGGGCGTCAGCAGCAGGCCCACGAGCCCGCGCGGCGCCTCGGTGAGGAGGAACGGGCGCGGCCGCTCGCCCGGGCGCAGCAGCTCCGTCCAGTCGTAGCCGAACTGCAGGGGGTCGCCGAAGCGCCAGGCGTTCCACTCGGCGTGGACCATCGCCGCGACGACCGTGGCGCCGAGCGCCGGGGCCGCGGCGCGCAGGGCCCGGCGCAGGTCGTCGGGCGAGGACTGGCCGGGCGCGAGCGCCGCCGCGGCCGGGAGGAGCGCCAGCGCCGGCGCGAGGACGAGGTTCGTCGACTTGACCAGGAACGCCGCGCACCAGGCCGCGGCCCCCGGGAGCGCGCGCCCCTCGAGGTGCCAGGCCACGCCCCACACGAGGAGCGCCGCGCTGATCGGCTCGGCGTAGAAGAACGTGCCGTAGGGCCAGAGGAAGGTCGCGCTGCCGAGGAGGGCCGCCGCGAGGGCGGCGCGGCGCTCGTCGGCGCCGAGCGCGCGCGCGGCGCGGAACAGCCCGGCGACCGCCAGCGCCGCCCAGGTGGCCGTCGCCAGCGACGTGATCGCGGCCACGACCTCGCGCCAGGGGTCGGGCGCGCCGGGGCCGGGGCGCAGGCCCGCCGCGGCGGCGACGCCGCGCCCGAGGGCGTGGTGCGGCAGGACGAGGAAGGCGGTCGCCGGGCCGTAGGGGGCGTACTGCCGCCCGTCGCGCCCGACGCGGCCGAAGAACACGTCGCGCGGCACCTGGTCGACGGCCTGCGTCCCGCGCTCCCAGAGCGACTCCGCCTGGCAGTAGACCTCGAACTCGTCGGCCACCCGCGCCACGCGGCCCGAGGCGGTGAGCGCGTAGAGCCCCTGGAAGGCGAGGAACAGGAGCAGCGCGAGGCGTGGGCGTCGGGCGGCGGCGGTCGTGGCGGGGCTCCCGGCTGTTCAGTCGTGAGACCCATGGAGTATGCTCCGGGACCGGCCGGCCTGGCCACTGACGTGTGGGGGAGCCCGAGTTGACGCAGGACACGACCATCGCGCCGCCGCGCCCCCGCACCTCGCCGGTCCCGCGCCCGACGCGCGTCCCCGAGGAGATCCGCGCGATCACCAAGGTCGAGCTCCACCAGCACGTCGACGGCTCGATCCCGGTCGAGGTGACCTGGGACATCATGCGCCGCCACGGGCTGGCGCCGGTCGACACCGTCGACGAGCTGCGCCGCCTGCTCGTCCTGCAGGAGGAGGAGGAGGGGCAGGGGCTCCTCAAGTACCTGGACAAGTTCCACTACCCGCTGTGGGTCACGCAGTTCTACGAGAACTGCGCCGAGGTGGCCTACGCCATCGCCAAGCAGGCCTACGAGCAGGGCGTGCGCCTGCTCGAGATCCGCTACTCGCCGATCATCCACGTCTACGCGGGCCTGACGCCGCGGCAGGCGATCGTCTCGGTCCTCGAGGGGCTCAACCGCGCCGAGGCCGAGCTCGAGGGGCTCACCTGCGGGCTGGTCATCATCGCCATGCGCCACATGGGCCCGCACATCGCCAAGATCGTCGCCCGCCAGGCCGTCTCCGAGGGGCAGGCGCTGCACGACCGCGTGGGCGTCGTCGGCTTCGACATCGCCGGCGCCGAGCGCGGCAACCCGCCGCGGCTGTTCCGCGAGGCGTTCGAGATCGCCCGGCGCGCGGGGCTCGGCGTGACCGCGCACGCCGGCGAGGACGAGGGGCCCGAGGCGGTGTGGCACGCGGTCGACGTCCTGGGCGTGCGGCGCGTCGGCCACGGCTGCGCGGCGATCAAGGACAAGGCGCTGCTGCGCCGCCTGGCGCGCGATCAGATCCTGGTCGAGTGCTGCCAGACCTCGAACTACCAGACGGGCGCGGTGAAGGACCGCGAGCGGCATCCGGTGTTCACGTTCCTCGAGCACGGCGTGCCGGTGGCGATCTGCACCGACAACACGACCGTCTCCAACACCGACCAGTGCCGCGAGAACGCGCTCCTCGTGCCGACGCTGTCGCTCGACGAGATCTCCGGGATCCACGACCGCGCCCGGGCGCACAGCTTCATCCCGGCCAACCGGCGAAAGCCGTGACGCGCCGCGCGCTCGCCTGCCTCCTCGCGCTCCTGCCGCTCGGCTGCTACACGCCGCCGCCAGGGATCGAGGACGCCGAGGTGCTCCGCATGGAGCACGTGCGGCAGGGCGACGCGTGGGTGTTCTACCGCGGCTGGGACGTGCCGCGCGCGCGCGCGGCCGCCCTGGCGCCGGAGGTCGAGGACGTGCGCCTGCGCGTGGGCGAGCTCACGGGCGTGGCCCCGCCGCGCGCGCAGCTCGTCGTCCACGGGCCGACGGGGTCGGCCGGCGGCAGCGGGCCGCTCGTCGACCGCGTGGCGTGCCTCTACATCGAGCGGGAGAACACGATCCGCTTCCGCTACCCGCTCGAGGGCGACGACCGGCTCGCCCGCACGCAGCTCCTGGGCACGGTCGGCCACGAGGTGGCCGAGGCCACGGTGCTCGGGCAGGTGACGGTGATCGACCCGTACCTGCGCTGGATGTGCGACGGCGTGGCCGAGCTGGCCGAGCACGAGGTCCTGCTCGCGCTCGACCGCGAGGGCGCGCGCGAGCTCCTCGGGCGCGCCCTGCGCTTCGTGCAGGACCGGCGGGCGCGCGGCGTCGAGTGGGTCGACCTCACCCGCTGGCGGCAGCTCGGCGACCGGATCTACCGCACGCAGCGGCTGCTCGACGACGGCGCGCCGTCGCTGCCGCTCGACGACCTGCCTGGCGCGCTCGCCCGCGTGCGCCGGGCGCGGGCCGCGGTCGGCGACCCGGAGGACGACCCGGCGCGGGCGGCGGCGCTGGCCGAGCTCGAGGGGCTCGTCGAGGCCGCCCTGGCCCGCGGGCGCCTCGGCTGGCGGCCGGGCGAGGGGCGCACCGACGACCCCGACGCGCTCGACTACCTGTTCTACAACGCGGCGTTCGCCGTCTGGCTGCACGCCGAGCGGGCGGCGCCGGCGACGCTCCGCCGCTTCGTCACCGCGCTCGCCGCCCGCCGCGACGCCGACCCGGTCCTCGTCGAGGCCGAGGCGGTGGCCCTCCTGGGCGAGGCGGCGAACGGGACCCCGCTCCCGCCGCTCTCGCGCCTGCCGCTGGCCTGGGTGGAGCAGGCGCTCGAGGCGGAGGCCGCGCGCCTGGCGCGGTGACTCTCTTCCGGGACTCTCTCTGGGACTCTCTCCTGGGGGGGGGCGTCGTGCTATGCTCCCCGCCAACCAGCGGCCGAGGGCTTCCGGATGTCGATCAAGTTCGCCTGCAGCTGCGGCAAGGCCTACAAGGTCCCGGAGAAGTTCTCGGGCAAGCGCGTCAAGTGCAAGCAGTGCGGCGAGGCGATCCGCGTCCCCTCCGAGTCGGAGTCGAGCGTGGCCTCCACCCGCGCCGCCGCCGTCTCGAAGCGCTCGATGCTCACCTCGCAGCGGCTCGACCCCAAGAAGAGCGGGCGCACGTCGGCCCGGGCGCCCGCCGCGCCGGCGCCGAAGCGCGCCAGCTCCGGGACGGAGCGCTTCGAGCCGGTCGACCTGACCGAGGGCAACCAGCTCAAGCAGTACGCCAAGAAGCGCACCGACGAGGAGTTCAAGCGCGGCGAGGGCCGCCTGACGCTCTTCGAGGCCACGGGCAAGCCGTCGAAGGCCTTCCGCCTGGGCAAGGACGACGCGACCCTCGGCCGCGGCGATGGCTGCGCGATCAAGCTCCCGCTGGCCAGCGTCTCCAAGGAGCACGCCAAGCTGGAGTACAAGCTCGGCACGTTCATCGTCACCGACCTGCAGAGCAGCAACGGCGTCGTCGTCAACGGCCGGGTCGTGCGCCGCGCGTCGCTCAAGGACGGCGACGTCCTGCAGCTGGGCGAGGCCGTCCTCCGCATCGATTGTTAAGACGGCTGCGGCCGCGGATGTCGGCCGCTGCGGCACCGTGTGTTCGACGGCTGCGGCCGCGGATGGCGGGCGCTGCGGCGCGCGCGCGGCTCGTAGGATCCGGCGATCGATACGATCCGCGCGCGCGCCGCATCGCCTTGCCCTCCGCGGCCTCGCCTCTCGTGCGGCTCCGAACGCCCGTGGCGTCGCTCGGCCCGTTGGCTGACGCCGGAGCTCGGCGCTGGAAGCCACGAAAGCCATGGAGGAGAGCCTTGGGGTCGCCCTCTGGAACTCTCCTCCGTGTCCTCCGTGGTTGATCTCGATGTGGGGTCGCGCGCGTCGACCCAGGCGTTGGGCGAAGCGGCGGGCGAGGTGCCGGGGAGCCGTCAGGGCTTTGACGGTCCTTCAAGAACCATACGACGCATGGGCGGCGTAAGTCCTTTTCATGCGTCCGTGGCCCCGGGCATCCGAGTTGCTTTGATCGTGAACGGCACCTTCTGGGGGACCCCACGAATGGCACGAAACGCCCAGCAGTACCTCGCGGTCGGCGATCGGCTCCTCCGTCGCGGCAAGCTGAAGCACGCGGCCACCTGCTATGTCCGGGGGGCCGACGCCTTCCTGGGCGAGACGTTCCTCGATGTGGCTCGCGCCTGCGTGGCCAGCGACCCGCTGCGGGCGCTCGAGGCCCTGGCCCGCGCCGAGCGCCTGGTCGGGGCGACCGACGACGGCCGCTGGCTGACCGCGCAGGCGTACCTGGGCCTGGGGCAGGAGCAGATCGCGGCCAACTTCCTCCGCGCGCGGGGGGCCGTTGAGCCCGCGGCCGTCCGGGCCTAAATGGGCGACCACGATTCCGCGATGGTGCCCGCTATGCCGCGACGAAGCGCCGGTGGCGCCGGGCCGCGTGGGCGCGCCGCATGTTCTTGGCGACCTGACGCGCACGGCCCTCGGCCGTCCTCTGGCCGACAGGCAGTCGGAGCCAGCGGGTGACCGCCGCCATGAGCGCCTCGATCGTCTTGTGGCGGTGGTTGCGGGTGACGTTGGCGTGCAGGGTGCCCCAAAGGCGCTCGATCTTGTTCGCGTCGGGGCAGTAGGGCGGCAAGAAGTGGAGGACGATCCTGCCGCTGAGCTTGGCCAGCGCGGCCTGGGTCTTCTTCGACGAGTGGATCACGTAGTTGTCCAGCACGACGTGGATACGCTTGGCCGCGGGGTAGGCCCTTTCGAGGCGCCAAAGCAGCGCGATGAAGAGCTCGCTGTTCTTGCGGTCAGACGCGACCCAGACGAGCTTGCGGGTCCTCGCGTCCATGGCTCCCGCGACGTAGCGCTTGGCGTTCTTTCCCGGCGTCATGACGAGAGGTTGACGACCACGAAGGCTCCAGTCGCGCCCGATCTTCGGGTTCAGGTGGATGTCGACCTCGTCGGAGAATGCCGCGACGTCGTGTTTGGGCAGTCTGCGGAGCAGCGCGGCGATCTCACGAAGTCGCTTGTTCCTGCGCCTCTTGCTCCAGGGGCACGCGACGACGGGCTTGGCCACTTTCCAGCGAGCACCGACGCGTTCGAGCGCCCGCGCGACGGTGGAGACGCTCACCTCGGCGATCCCAGCCTCCCGAAGGGTTAGCGCGAGGAGCTCGCGGGTCCACGTTGGGCGTTCCCAGCCGTACTCGCCGGGGGCATGGGCGAGGAGTTCGAGGAGCGCAGCGAGCAGGTCGTCGTCGATCTTCGGGGCGCCGTTGTCGGCACGCTTGTCGGAGAGGCCGTGTATACCCTCTCGTAGGTAACGGCGAGCCGCGTTTGCGGCCGTGGACGGCGCGCACTCAAGTGCCCTCGCGACTTGATTGCAGCCCAGCCCGCGGGCGTAAGCGAGGACCGCCTGGCACCGGACGCGGTAGTGCGGGTCCGTGCTCTTTCGCATCGCCTTCAGCAGCTGGCGTCGTTCGTGACGCCGCAGCTCGATAACAAGCTTCATCGGGTGCTCCCGACGATCGTGGCCGCCAAGCTCAGCGATCGTCGGGAGCCTCTTTATCCGGAGACTCCGACAACTGGGGATTCCCGGCCACACCACGTCCACGCGGGCGCATAAGGGCCGTCGGCGCGCGGGTTAGCCCACGACCATCGAGGATCGTGGTCGGTGATTTAGACTCTCGGCATGACGCTCTCGTCCATGCAGCCGTCCAAGTGGCTGTTCCAGGCCTCGCCGCCCGACCTGGCCGAGGCCCGCGAGCGCTGGACGTTCGGCCTCTACGAGATCCTCGACCACCGCGAGGGGCCGTTCGACCCGCGCGTCCTGCACACGGTCTACCGCGGCGTGATCGAGCTCTCGGAGGCCGAGCTGCCGTCGGAGTCGGACCCGCTCTTCGCGCCGCGGCTCGAGGAGGCGATCGTGCAGAAGTACAAGAGCTACCTGCGCGGCTGATCGCTCGAGGTCAGGAGAGGAGCTGAGGGCGAGACGCCCTCTGCTCCCTCTGCTCCTCTGTTGTGAGCTCCCTCCCCTCACTCCCAGCGCGCGCCGCGCGTCGACGCGTGCACGAACCGCGTCTCGGCGTGGCCCAGGTCGCGCAGGTGCGCGCCGTCGAGGTTGATCCCCTCGGCGTTGCAGGCGACGAGCGTCGCGCCGGCCAGCACGCCCTGGTGGGCGTTGACCCCGCGCAGGTCGCACGAGACGAGCACCGCGCCCGACAGGTCGCCCTCGCCGAGGTTGGCCTCCTTGAGGTCGCAGTCGATCAGCGTCGCGCCCTGCAGCCGCGCGCGCCCGAGCGAGGCGGCCTTGAGGTTCGGGTCGCGGAAGCGGCAGTGGACCAGGCGCGCGCCGCGCAGGTCGGCGCGGTAGAGGTCGGTGGCCACGAAGGTCACGTCGGTGAGCACCGCCCCGCCCAGGCGCGCGTTGACCAGGCTGCAGCCGTCGAGGCGGCCGCCGGCGATCACGGCGCCCGTGAGGTCGGCCTCGATCAGGTCGGTGCCGTGCAGGTGGCAGCCCTCGAGCAGGGCCCCCGGGAGCGCCGCCTTGCGCAGGTTCACCCCCTGCAGCAGCGCCTCCTCCCAGCGGCTGTCGTCGAGCGCCGCCCCGGCCAGCGTGGCGTTGCGCAGGGTGCAGCGCGCGACGACGAGGCCCTTGAGCTGCGTGCCGGCCAGGTCCACGCGCAGGAGGACGTCCTCCTCCAGGCGCAGCCGCGCCTGCAGGACGTGGAGCACCTCCTCGCGCGAGTACTGGTTGTATTCGGCCACTAGCCCCCCTGCTGGTCCACGCGCTCGGTCGTGCCCTGCTTCTCCTGGTAGTACTCGTTGGTCCGCTGCCGGTCGACGACGACGCCCAGGGCCTCCTCGATGTCCTTGGTCAGGGCCAGGCAGTCGGGGCCGGCCACGCCGACGACCTTGATCGTCACGTTGCCGTCGTCGTCGATCGAGATCTCGAGCTCCTGCTTGTCGACCATCGCGCCTCTCCTCGCCGACCGGCCGCTACGCGAAGCGGCGCACCTTCACGGTGACCACCTGCTGCTCGCTCGTCTGCTCCTCGACCACCGAGTAGCCGCGCTTCTTCACCTCGTCCATGACCTTGTGGTAGGCGTAGCGCTTGTTGACGTTCTTCAGGAACTCGTCCTTCTCCACGCCGGCCCGGACCTGCAGCATGTCCCAGTCGCCGATGAACGAGTAGCCGCTCTGCGTCTTCACCACGCCGATGTCGTACGTCGACTTGGTGTCGATCACGGCGATCGCGTCGGTCAGCTCGCCCTGGTAGCCGCGGACCTTCGTCTCGCCTTCCTTGAACGTGAACCCCAGCTCCGCGATGACCTTCTGCAGGGTCACGAAGCACTGGACCTTCGTCTCGACGGTCGTGAAGTGCGACATGGCGGCGACCTCAGATCTCGATCTTGCGGATGGGCTCGCGCTCCTCGAGCTGGACCTCCGACGAGGCCAGCCGGGCGCGGCTCTTGGCCCAGTCGCGCATGCTGGCGATGTCCTCCTGCATGGTGCGCGACAGCGGCACCGTCTCCTCGCAGGAGTGGAGCAGGTACTCGTCGTTGATCTCGTCGTCCTTGTCGAACGCGTCGTAGAGGGCCGAGATCACCACCTGCTCGAGCTCCGAGCCGGAGAAGCCCTCGGTGGCGTCGACGAGCGCCTTGACGTCGAAGCGCTCGACGTCGCGGCCGCGGCGCTTGATGTGGATCTCGATGATCTCCTTGCGCTCCGAGGCCGACGGCAGGTCGACGAAGAAGATCTCGTCGAAGCGGCCCTTGCGCAGGAGCTCGGGCGGGAGCTGCTTGACGTTGTTGGCCGTGCCGATGACGAACACGGGCGAGCGCTTCTCCTGCAGCCACGTGATGAACGTGCCGAAGACGCGCGCCGTCGTGCCGCCGTCGGACGCGCCCGAGCTCTGGGTGCCGGCGAGGCCCTTCTCCAGCTCGTCCAGCCAGAGGATGCACGGGGCGACCGACTCGGCCGTCTTGATCGCCTTGCGCATGCCCTCCTCGGACGAGCCGACGAGCGAGCCGAAGACCTTGCCCACGTCGAGGCGGATCAGCGGCAGCTTCCACAGCTCGGCCACGGCCTTGGCCATGAGCGACTTGCCGCAGCCCGGGATCCCGAGCATGAGGATCCCGCGCGGCTCCGGCAGGCCGAACGCGCGCGCCTCCTTGGTGAAGGCCTTGGAGCGCTTGCGCAGCCAGGCCTTCATGAGCTCGAGGCCGCCGACGCCGCCGAAGGACGCGTCGGGGTGCAGGAACTCGAGCGTCCCGCTCTTGCGGATGATCTGCTCCTTCTCGGAGTGGATGATGTCGATGTCGTAGCGGTGCGCCTGCACGAGCGACTTGGCGAGGACGTTCTGGATCTCGACCAGCGTCAGGCCCAGCGCCGCCTCGGCGATCTTGAGCTGCGCCGCCTCGTCCGCCTCGAACTCGCGCTTCCAGGCGAAGGCCTTCGACTCGGGGCCGACGGCGCGCAGGACGTCGGTCATCGCCTTCTGGATGTCCGGGATCCCCGGCAGGTCGAAGTCGACGACGGCGAACTCCTTCTCGATCTCCGGCGGGATCTTCTGGATCGGCGAGAGGAGGATGCAGTTCTTGTAGGAGGTGCGGAACTCGCGGGCGAGGTCGCGCAGGCGGCGCTTGATGTCCGGGACGTGGATGTAGTCGTGGAAGTCCCGCAGGACGTAGATCGCGCTCTCCTTGCTCTCGATCATGTGGTTCAGCGCGGCCAGCGGGTCGCGGATGTCCGACCCGCCCTGCTGCGAGAACCCCTGCGTCGACGACCAGAAGGCGACCTTCCGCTGGCGCTGGTTGGCCAGGCGGATGACCACGCGCTCGACGCGCTCCTCCTCGGACGAGGTGACGTAGATGAGCGGGTAGCGCGCCTTGAGCAGGAAGTCGATCTCCTTCTCGCTCTCGATCTTGCGGTTGGCGTCGTCGAACACCGGCGCGTGCGGCTGCTCCGCGACGGGGGCGGTGGTGGCGTCGTTGGTCATCTTCGTCCCTCGCGGGGTGGGTGGGCGGTGTCTCAGTCCAGCTCGAGGCGCTTGAAGCGCTCGATCGCGCTCTGGTCGACGTCGTCGCCGCTCTCGGCGGCGGGGCGCGGCTCCTCGCGCCGCGCGGCGGGCGCCGGTGCGGCGGGCGCCGTCGGCGCGCCTGGGGCGAGCGCCCGGCTGCGTGGCGGGCCGGCCGGGCGAGGCCGGTCGCGGGCCGCGGGGCGGCGCGTCCGGCTCGAAGGATGGCGCTGCGCCGCGGGCCGGACGCGGGTGCGGCCGGCGCGGCGCCGACGCCAGCGCCCGGCGCGACACCTGAGCGCCCGGAGCGGCGCCGGGCGCTGCGCGCGGCGGTGCCGGCGTGGCGCCGGGGGCGCGCGGGGGCGGCGCCGGCTCGGCGGCCGCCGGGACGATCGACGCCGGAGCGGCCGCGCCGGGCGCCTGGCGCACGGGGACGAACTCGATCGTCACGCGCTCGCCGAAGGTGACCTTCTGGTTGTCGACGATCAGCACGGCGCGGCCGTCCTGCACCGCGAAGCCGTCGAGCTGCGGCAGGCTGGCCCGCCGCTTCAGCCCCTCGATCAGCCGCGCGAAGCGCCGCGCCGGCGTGGCCTCGGGGTCGTTGATCGCGGCCTCGCGCTGCGGGTCGGCCACGTCGGGCAGATCGTTCGACTCGAGCCGCTCGGGCAGCGGCACGTCGAACGGGATCGTCTGGTCGATGACGTAGGCCTTCGTCAGGTGGCAGACGAGGTCGAGCAGCTCCTCGCGCGACAGGTGCTCGTGCGCGCGGCGGAGCTGCTCCAGGGCGCCGCGGGCGTAGGTCAGGCGGTCGGGCCGGGTCTCGGGCACGCTCTCTCCTGCGGCGCCGGCACCCGGCGCGTGGGGTCCAAAGTATACAACCGCCCCGGGGGGCCGCGCCCGCCCGGCGCCCCGCCTGGCACCCGCTGGGTGCCTGGGCTCGAACCCACGACTCTCCGGTCGGAGCCCGAGACTCTCCGGTCGGAGCCCGTGACTCTCCGGTCGAAGCCCGTGACTCTCCGGTCGGAGCCCGTGACTCTCCGGTCGGACCCCGTGATTCTCCGGTCCGTCGGCAGGGTCACACCAAGGGGCTTTCGCCCCTCGCCCTCCTCCGCCCGTCGTGCGAAGCACGACACGGGCGGCCCTGACGCGCAGGCCGAGGCCGCGTCGATCGCCGACACGCTCATGCCCGGGTGGAATGCAACCGCAAGCGAGGCGAGGCCGCGGAGGCCGAGGCGAGGGGGGAGCGCGCGCGGGTCGTATCGATCTCCGGATCCTACGACCCGCGCGCGCCCCCCCTCGCCCGGCATCCGCGGCCGCAGCCGTCGATCACCCAGAGAGCGCGCGCCCCCCCTCGCCCGGCATCCGCGGCCGCAGCCGTCGATCACACAGAGTCCCAGCGGGCGCGGCGGGCCTTTCGCTGGTCCTCGCGCGCGTCGGCCGCCAGGCGCTGGGCGAGGTCATGGTGCAGGGCCAAGGCCTGCCAGTAGCCCTCGACGAGGCTCTTCATGTAGTGGCCGGCGACGAAGTAGGTGGGCAGGCGGTAGGCCGGGCGCGTTGTCGTCGGCAGCCCATGCGCCTCGAGGACCTGGGCGAGCGCCGCGCCGACCTCGGCCAGCGCGGGCCCGACGGTCGGGTGCTCGTCGAGGCCCTTGGCCTCGCGCGGCGGCGGCGCGGCGCCGTCCCACAGCCAGGCCGAGAGCGGCTCGAGGCGCGCCCCGAGGACTTGCGCCACCTCGTCGGCCCGGCGGTCGGCGTCGGCCTTGAGGCGCTTGACGGCGGCGGCGTCGAGCGCGTCGGCGGCGTCGCTCTCCTCGAACAGCGCCTTGACCGTGCGGCGGAAGAAGACCGGCACGTCGGCGCGCAGCACCTCGAGCATGTCGCGCGTGTCGCGGCGCAGGCGCTCCTCCAGCTTGGCGAGCGCCTCGCGCGCCTCGGGCTCGTCCATGGGGGTCATGTCCTCTCCTCCCGGGGAAAGCCTAGAGGCCCGGCCTGAAAGGCGCCAGGCAGGTGCCTCGGACGGGCCGGGCCGGGCCGACTTCGGCCGGGGGTCCCTGTGCTCGGCCGCCCATCCACCCGCAAGTCCGCGAAATGTGAGACAGCAGCGGCCGAGCACACGGATCCCCCGGCATCAGCGATGAGGCTAGAGGGCCGGCCGGAGGCCGCGAAGCGGCTCTCCGGTCGGCCTTCTAGCACCGGCCCTCTACTCGTCGTCGGGCTGCGACAGGTCGAAGCCGAAGCCGCCGCCGTCGTCGGGCTGCGACAGGTCGAAGCCGAAGCCCGGCGGCAAGGGCGGCAGCGCCGGCGGTCCGCCGGCGTCGTCGTCGGCGTCGCCCTGGCTCAGGTCGAGGCCGCCGGGCGGGAACGGCGGCCGGCGCGGGCGGTCGTCGTCGTCGTCGTCGGGGGCGAACGCCGGCCCGGGCACCGGGATGCGGATGAACGGCGCGAAGCGGTCGGGCACGGACTGCCCGGGGCCGGGCACCGGGATCACGATCCCGCCCGTCGGCGGCGGCTCGTCGTCCTTGCGCCCGTAAGGCAGCGGCTCGCGGAGCAGCCGGCGGAACCGCTGGCGGTCCATCTTCGCCACCGTCGCGTGGAACTCCTGGTCGTCGAGCCAGGCCTTCAGGGCGCGCGTGGCCTTCTCGATGCGGCGCGGCACCAGGAGCTCCTCGGGGAGCCGCGCCGCGGCGCCGACGCGCAGGGGCTGCTGGCGCTCGAAGGCCAGGGGCTCGTCCTCCTCGACGCGCTCGACGTTCCACAGGTGAAAGGGCTTCTGGTTGCGGCGCAGGCCCTTCGTCACGCCGTCCGGGATGGCGTCGTCGCCGAGCGGCGGGCAGTCCCACCGGGGCGCGACGCGCCCGGCGATCGTCGTCGAGAGCTCGCGGCCGGCGGCGAAGCGGTCGACCGCCTCGCCGCGGAACCGCAGGCGCTCGCAGCGCGGCCCGACCCCGCGGTGGCGCCGCGCGCGCACGAGCCGCCGGGCGAACTCCTCCAGCTCGGGCGGCAGCGCGCCGTCGGGCGCGTCGTCGCTCACTCGGCGCCCCCGTGCAGCGCCTCCGCGCGGTCGCACAGCGCGGCGGGCATGCCCGCCGCGCGCGCCACCTCGAGGGCGAAGCTGCGGCCCGCGCGCCCGACCGTGAGGACGAAGGTCGGGCGCCCCTGGCCGTCGAGGTCGACGGCCGCGTTGGCCGCGCCAGGGCAGCGCGCGGCGAAGGCCTTGAGCGGGGCGAGGTGCGTCGTGGCGAGCACGAGCACGTCCTCGCGCAGGAGGTGCTCGAGCACCGCCTGCGCCAGGGCCGCCGCCTCGACCGGGTCGGTGCCCTGGCCGATCTCGTCGAGCAGCACGAGCGCACCCGGCCGCACCGCCGCGAGCGCCTGGACGATGTCGCGCGCGTGCGCCTGGAACTGCGACACGCCGGCCGTCACGCTCGAGCGCGGCGCGGCGACCGCGATGAGGCGCGACACGCGCGGGACCAGCGCCTCGCGCGCCGGGACGTGCCCCCCGCAGTGGGCCAGCGCCGTGGCCAGCCCCAGCGTCTTCATGGCCGCCGTCTTGCCCCCGCCGTTGGGGCCGGAGATCACGAGCAGCCGCCGCGCCCGGCTGATGCCCAGGTCGATCTCCACGCACACGTCGCGCGGCAGGAGCGGGTGGCGCGCGCCGCCGAGCGCGGCCTCGAGCTCGTCGGAGAGGCGCGGCGGCGAGAGCCCGAGGTCGCGCGCGTGGCGCGCCAGCGCCAGGTGCAGGTCGAGCTGGATCACGCCCGCCGCCAGGCGCGTGTGCGCGGCCCGGCGCGGCACGGCGCGCGCGACCAGCGCGATGACGACCTTGCGCGCCTCGGCCAGCTCCTCGGCCTCGAGCTGGCGCACGCGGCTGTAGTCGTCCTGCGCGTCCTCCGGCTCGACGAGGTGCGCGCCGTCACGCGCCGACCCGCGCACGACCCCCGGGACGCTGCGCACGTGGTCGGGGCGCACGCGCAGGCAAGGGACGCCCTCGTGCTCGCCCAGCGGCGGCTCGGCCAGCGCCACGACGAGCCGCCCGCGCGTCGCGAGCGACGTCAGCCGCGAGCGCAGCTGCTCCCGCGCCCCCTGCAGCTCCGCGCGCACGCCGCCGAGCGCCTCGGACGCCTCGCTCCGCACCACGCCGTAGGGGCCGATCGCGGCCAGGACGTCGCGCGCCAGCGCCTCGTCGAGCGCCGGGCCGTCCCGCTCGTCGTCGGGGTCGGTGACCAGCGCCGCCAGTGCGGGGCTGCCGGCGACGGCGGCCCGCGCGGCCGCCCCCGCCTGGAGGGTCTGCGCCAGCCAGCGCAGCTCCCTGGCGCCCGGTCCGCGCTCCGCGCGCTCGAGGCGGCGGTAGAGGTCGTCGACGTCGATGGCGTCCTCGAGGTCCGGCGTCCGGTCCGCCCGCACGAGCGCCAGCGCCTCGGCCGTGCGGGCCTGCAGGGCGTCGACCTGCCCCGCGTCGAACACGGGCCTGAGCTCGCGGGCGCGGAAGCTGCCCGGCGACGACGCCGTGCGCGCCGCGACCTGCTCGCGGACGAGCTGCCACTCGACGAATTCGAGGAAGGCGTCGAGGCCATCGTCGTCGTGCGCGGAGCTCATCGGAGGAGAAGGCTAGCGCTCGCCGGCCGACCGGGCAAGGCACGACAAGGGTTTGAGGTCGTCCTCGCTCACGTTGACTCGCCCCTTCTGCGTTCTAGAATTCCGACCTCGTCGGGGGGCGAGAGCGCCGCCCCTCGAGCACGCAGGGGACGGATGCACGAGCAGCAGTTCAGGGTCATGAAGCACATCACGCTGGCCCTCGGCCGCACGCTCGAGGCGTCGGCGGCCGAGGCGCTCGGCGCGAAGGTGCGCGTGGCCTTCGAGTACTCGCCCGACCTCAAGAAGGCGCCGGGCGCGTTCACGGTCCTGCACTGCGGGCTGTCCCGGCGCGGTGGCAACGCCGACCGGGAGTACGAGCGCACGCCCGAGGGGGAGCGCTTCCGCGCTCCGCCTGCCCTCTTCCGCGCGCGCTACGTGGTGTCGTGCTGGGCGCCGGCGCCCGACGACCAGGAGCTCCTGGGCGTGGCCCTGCGGACGTTCCACGACCGCGGGGAGCTCGAGGTCCAGGGCGAGGAGGAGGAGACGGTCGCCTACCGCGGCCGGCCCTCCGTCGAGCTCGAGGCCCTGGGCTTCGAAGAGCACAAGAAGGTGGCCGAGGCGCTGGCGATCCCGCTGGCGCCGTCGATCGCCTACTGGGTCGACTTCGTGATCCAGAGCGCGCGGGTCACCCCGATCAAGCGCGTGAAGGAGCGCGTCATGGACTTCAAGAAGATCGACGGGTGATCCTTGATGTCGTCGGAAGGGGGAGGTTATCTTCCCCGCCCCTTGCGCCCGGAAGGGCGTGGGGGAGATCTGCGCGGCCGGACGGTCCGAGTGAACCGCGTTTCACCACGTCCGACTGAGGAGCGGCTGATCGGGTCGCGCACCAACGACTAGGGAGAAGCATGGCTACGTCGTATCTGAGCCCTGGTGTCTACGTCGAGGAGGTCGACCGCGGGTCGAAGCCCATCGAGGCTGTCGGCACGAACACCGTCGGCTTCCTGGGCACCTGCTCCAAGGGCCCGGTGAACAAGTCGATCTTCATCGGCAACTGGACGCAGTTCGTCAACACGTTCGGCGACTTCCGTGACAGCCAGTACCTCGCCCACGCGGTGTACGGCTTCTTCAACAACGGCGGCACCCGCTGCTTCGTGACGAACGTCGGCGAGCACCCGGCGGGCGCGGACCGCGTCGGCGCCGAGGAGGCCCCCGCGGCCGCCAAGGCCGGCGAGAAGAAGGAGGAGGGCAAGGCTGCCCCCGCCCCGAAGGCGGCCAAGGACCCGAAGGAGGTCCAGAAGATCCTCACCGGCATGTTCATCGGCGAGGACAAGGGCCCCGGCGCCCGCACCGGCCTGAAGACCTTCGAGGACGTGGACGAGATCAGCCTCGTCGTCGCCCCCGGCCAGGTCGACCCGGCCATCCAGGACGCGGTCCTCACCCACTGCGAGCTGAAGAAGAACCGCTTCGCGGTGCTCGACTCGCCCGAGACGATCGACATGGGCGGGATCGACAAGATCCCCAAGCCGCGCGACTCGAAGTACGGCGCCTACTACTTCCCCTGGATCGAGGTCTACGATCCGGAGCGCGGGAACATCTTCGTCCCGCCGTCGGGCCACATGGTCGGCATCTACGCCCGCTCGGACAACGAGCGCGGCGTGCACAAGGCGCCGGCCAACGAGATCGTCCGCGGCGCGCTGGGCCTGAAGTACAACATCAGCCGCAGCGAGCAGGACATCCTCAATCCGAAGGGGATCAACTGCATCCGTGACTTCTCGCGCCGTGGCCGCGGCATCCGCGTCTGGGGCGCCCGCACCATCTCGAGCGACGCGTCGTGGCGTTACATCAACGTCCGTCGCCTGTTCATCATGGTCGAGGAGTCGATCGACATCGGCATGCAGTGGGCGGTCTTCGAGCCGAACGATCACCGGCTGTGGAAGAAGATCACCCGCGACGTGTCGGCCTTCCTGTACCGCATCTGGCGGTCGGGCGCGCTCTTCGGCCAGACGCCGGAGCAGGCCTTCTACGTCAAGTGCGACGCGGAGACCAACCCGGTCGAGACGATCGACGCGGGCCAGGTCATCACCGAGATCGGCATCTGCCCCGTGAAGCCGGCGGAGTTCGTCATCTTCCGCATCGGCCAGTGGCAGTCGGGCTCGGACATCGCGGAGTAACCAACCAGAGAGGGGACCGGGGCCCGCCGTGGGCCCCGGTCCCCGACCGACACGAGTGACGCGGGACGCGGGGCTGATCCCGGCGCAGAGACGAGGAGGCGAGGCCCATGGGCGATGAGTCGAGGAAGAAGGCATTCGTCAACCAGTTCGACGTGGACCTGTGTGAGGACATCACCAAGGTCTCGGCGATCACCCTGCGCTTCGCCAAGTGCGTGGCGACGGACTCGGGGGACTGGAAGTACAAGACCTACCAGCCGGGCCAGCCGGAGTACGGCAACATCACCTTCGAGGGCGTCTGCCACAAGGACACCTTCAGCAAGATCCAGAGCTGGGTGAAGGACTGCTACAACGGCGCCGGGAGCGTGACCCGCAAGGAGATCACGATCAACCTGCGCCAGCACCAGCAGGACAGCTCCATCAGGACGTTCCACCTGCACGACGCCTTCCCCGAGGCGTTCAACTACGTCGACGTGGCGGCCGAGGGGAACTCGGGTGTCAACATGCGCTGGACCCTCGAGGTCCGCGTCCACCGCATCTCGATGGCCTGAGCTGAGCGAGGAGACGACCAATGGCTGACCCAGTTCGCGCTGACCAGTACATCAAGAATTACGGCTTCAAGGTCGAGTTCAAGCCCGGTCCGCCGGTGGACGCGACCCACGGCAAGTGGAAGACCTTCCGCGGCGGCGGGCTGCGGCTCCACTCGCAGGCGGCCTCGCGCGGCCAGGACGCGATCAAGCAGTACACGCTCGGCACGTGCGAGTGGGAGAACATCGTCCTCACCGGCCAGGTCACGGCCGAGCGCAAGGACATGCTCCAGTGGTTCCAGGACATGGTGCAGAAGGGCGCGGCGAAGGACTGCTTCCGCAGCGTCACCCTGACCTGGCTGAACCGCGACGGCGCCGACGCTCGCTCGATCACCTGGAACGAGTGCTTCCTCTGCGGCTACTCGCTCACCCCGCTCGACGGCGACGCCGACGACGAGGAGTGCATCGAGACCGTCGAGATCTGCGTCGGCTACAGCGAGGACTTCTTCAACTAGTCCTCCTGGCCTCGCTCACCGGCGTCGGCCTTCGCTCGCCCTCGGGGCGGGCGAGGGGCGTCACACCCGACCGCCCGCGCTCCGCGCGGGCGGTCGCCGTGTGGGCCGCCGCGCCGGGCGTCCCCCCACTTCCCCCGCGTCCCGCGCCGTCGGGTATGCTCTCGCGCCCCAGGGCGCGGACGCGCCGTAGCAACCACCTACTCTGGCGGAGCGCATGGCACTGCAGACCGAGTTCGAGTTCACCCTGCCGCGGGGCTTCGTGGACAAGGACGGCAACGTCCACAAGAAGGGCGTGATGCGCCTGGCCACGGCCAAGGACGAGATCGCGCCGCTCACCGACTTCCGCGTGCAGAAGAACCGCGCCTACCTGGTGATCATCCTCCTGGCGCGCGTGGTCTCCAAGCTGGGCACGCTCAGCGGCGACGCGATCACGACCGACGTGATCGAGGGCCTGTACTCGGCCGACCTCTCCTACCTGCAGGAGTTCTACCGGCGCATCAACGAGGACGGCTCGGCGCTGGTCAAGACCGCCTGCCCGCACTGCGAGCAGGAGTTCGACTTCGACCTGGGTTCCTTGGGGGGGGCATAGCGTGCTACCCCGAGGACCGACTGTACCAGGAGTCCGCGTACCTCGCGTATCACTTCCACTGGTCCAGGGATGAGATCCTCGACCTGACCCACCGCGAGCGGCATCGCTGGGTCGAGGAGATCTCGAAGATCAACAAGAAGATCAACCGGTCGGCCGGCACGAGCAGCACCACCTCGTCGGCCCCGGTGAGCAGCCGGCAGTTCCAGATCGGCGTGCCGCAGGGGCCCATCGCGGGCTTCAACCTGACGCAGCCCGATGACGACGACTGACGTGTGATCGACGGCTGCGGCCGCGCGCGCCGCAGCGCCTGGCTTCTGCGCCCTCGCCTTTGCTCGGGTCTCGGCTGGCGGAGATGGAAGTCGGCCGCCTGCCCGTGCTAGAATTCGCTCCCGACGTCAACCCTTTCGCTGCGCCGGGGATACGTGGACTACCGCACGCCGGACCTGTACTTCGAGAAGCAGACCACCGGCCTGCCGGTCCGCAACCGGCGGCTGGAGAAGGCCCGCATCGACGTCACCGCGTTCCTCGGGTTCGCCGTGCGCGGGCCGGTGAACCGGCCGGTGCGGATCACCTCCTGGAAGAGCTTCGAGTCGATCTTCGGCGGGCACACGAACGACTACTACCTGCCGCAGGCGGTCTTCGGCTTCTTCGCCAACGGCGGGCGCGAGGCGGTGATCATCCGCGTCGCGCGCGCCTCGGGCGACTCGGCCGCGCAGGCGGCGCGCGTCGTGATGAAGGACCTCTACGGGCGCAACACGCTCAAGGTCACCGCGCGCGAGCCGGGGCAGTGGGGCAACAAGGTCAAGGTGCGCCTCTCGGCGGCGTCGAAGCCGCCGCGCACGCAGCTCAAGTCGACCCTCGCCAAGGGGGCCACCGAGGCGCACGTCGATCTGATCCGCGGCTTCGAGCCGGGCGCGGTCGTGCGCATCTCGGAGGGGCCGCGCCAGGAGTACGTGCGCCTCGAGCGGGTCGAGCGCAAGAAGCTCGTCTGGTCGGCGCGCGAGGCCCTGCGCGGCGAGTACACCGACCTGTCGCAGGCGACGATCGAGGCCGTCGAGGTCCAGCTCACCGTCCAGAGCCCCTTCGGCTTCGAGATCCACGACAACCTCGTCTTCGATCCCCGCCACCCGCGGGCGCTGGTCAAGGTCGTCAACGAGCGCTCGACGACGGTGCGCATCGAGGACCTCGGCTCGCGCACGCCGTCGCCCTTCAACATCCCGCAGGCCGACGTCGACGAGGCGCTCGCCGGCGGGGCCGACGGCGTCGGCGAGTCGACGCCGGCCGACTTCATCGGCCGCGACGACGGCCTGGGCAACCGCTCGGGGCTCCTGGCCCTCGAGGACCAGGAGGACGTGGGCCTCATCTGCGTGCCCGACCTGCAGGCCGGCCTGGAGAAGGGCGAGTTCAAGAACGACGGCGACGTCGAGGCCGTGCAGCAGGCGGTGGTCGACTTCTGCGAGCGTCACAAGACGGCCGTGGCCCTGCTCGACGTGCCCCGCGGCTACGACGTCGACCAGGCGCTCGACTGGCGCGCGCGCTTCGACTCGAAGTACGCGGCGCTGTTCTACCCCTGGCTGCGCGTGCAGGACACGGTCGGCCGTCCGGGCGCGACGCGCCTCGTCCCTCCGTGCGGCCACGTGGCCGGGCTGACCTCGCAGGTCGACCAGGAGCAGGGCGTCCACCGCGCCGCCGCCAACCTCGTCCTCAACCACGTGATCGGCCTCGAGCGCGAGCTCACCAAGGACCAGACCGACGTGCTCGCGCCGGAGGGCGTCAACTGCTTCCGCGCCTTCCGCGGGCGCGGCATCCGCCCCTGGGGCGCGCGGACGGTCTCGTCGAACACCTCGTGGCAGCACCTGAGCGTGCGCCGCCTGTTCATCATGGTCGAGCGGTCCATCGCCGAGGGCTGCGAGTGGGCCGTGTTCGAGACCAACGGCTGGGACCTGTGGAAGGCCGTCGAGCGGCAGATCTCGACCTTCCTCTACCAGTGCTGGCGCGAGGGCATGCTCGTGGGCCAGGTGCCCGAGCAGGCCTTCTACGTCCGGTGCGACGAGCAGCTCAACCCTGCCGACGTCCGCGAGGCGGGCGAGTTCCACTGCGAGATCGGCCTGGCGGCGGTGCGCCCGGCCGAGTTCCTGGTGTTCCGCATCGGGCAGCAGGCCAAGGACATCATCACCGAGGAGCCGGTCTCCTGACGCGTGGCCCGCGCGCGCGGCGGGCGAGGAGGGCGCGGTGTCGATCGAGAACGACAAGTACGGCCAGATCTACCGCTTCAAGGTCACGATCGACGAGATCGAGGCCGGCGACTTCAGGGAGGCGTCGGGCCTGACCGTGCAGCGGGAGGTCGTCGAGTACCACGAGGGCGGCGAGAACACGCGCCACCACAAGCTCGTGGGCCCGACGCGCTTCTCGAACATCGTCCTGCGCCGGGGCACCTCGTCGTCGACGGACCTGTTCGACTGGGTCAAGAAGGCGATCGACGGCGTGGTCGAGCGCAAGAACGGGTCGATCATCGCCCTGACGCGCTCGGGCGACCCGCTGTGCCGCTGGGACTTCAAGAACGCCTGGCCGTGCCGCTACGAGGGCCCGAACTTCGTCTCCGGCGAGTCGGAGACGGCGATCGAGGTGATCGAGCTGGCGCACGACGGCTTCGAGATGAAGAACGGCTGACGGATGGCCGACGTCCAGGGGCTGGTGAAGAAGCTCGAGCGCGCCGACGCGCGCCGGCAGGACGTGCGGGCGCGCCTGGTGTGCGACGAGGTCGCCGCGCACGAGCGCGGCTCGCTCGACGCCGAGCTCATGGGGCTCGACCACACGATCGAGCACTACGCCAAGCTCATCAACCAGAGCATCGCCGAGGCGGCGCGCCGGGGGCGCAGCGCGGGAAAGGTCACGGTCGGGGCGGTCGTCGACCTCGAGCTGCGGCAGTTCCTGGACCAGGTGAAGCACACCTGCGACAAGCTGCTGAAGCTCAACGGCAAGGCGCCGGGCCGGGGCAGCCCGGAGGCGCTGGCCGTGGCGCGCGACCAGCAGCAGGCCGAGCGGCTCAGGCGCGACGTCAAGGACCGGCTGCGCGAGTGCGAGGTCGAGACGCGCAAGACGACGAAGGCGCAGACCGACGTCGAGCGCGAGCGGACGCGGCTCGAGCGCGAGAAGGCCAAGGTCACCGAGCAGCGCGACCGCACGAAGCAGCAGCAGGAGAAGCTCGAGGCCGACCTCGAGGCCAGCGAGAAGCGGCGCGCGCAGCTCGCGCGCTCGCGCGACGCGGCCGAGCGGGAGAAGAAGGCGGCCGGGGCGCAGCTCAAGGCCAGCCGCGACGCGCGGCGCAGAGGCCAGCTCGAGCAGCGCGTGCAGAAGCTCGGCGCTGGCCTCAAGGACCAGCAGCGCCGCCTCGACCACGAGGCGCGCGTGCAGGAGCGGCTGCGGGCGCAGCGCGAGGCGCTCGGGCGCGAGCGCAAGCAGCTCGACAAGGCGCTGGGGCGCCTCGACGACGAGCTGAAGCGGCTGGCCGGCGAGGACGATCGCCTGGGCGAGCGGCGCGAGCAGATCGACGAGGCCCGGGAGGTCCAGGAGGACCGCCTGGGTGAGCTCGCCCGGGCCGAGGGGGCCCTCAAGCGGGCCGCCGGGCGCTGACGTCGGCGGAAGCGCCTGGCATATGGCGAGTTAGCTGCCGCCGGCGACCGGCCGCTCCACGTTGTACGATCCGTGGGGTCCGAGCGCCGCGTGGGCGGCGCGGACGGATCGGGCGGCGCGTCGCCGCGGCACAGGGAGGCCCGGGATGTCGAAGGGCTGGTCGGAGCGGGTCGAGGAGGCGCGGGGGCGCCTCGCGGCGCTGCGCGCGCTCACCGGGCCCGAGCGCCTCGCGGCCGAGGCCGCGGTCGCGGAGACCTTCGTGGCGCTGGCGCGCGAGGCGGCGGGGCTGGACGAGGACACGCCCGTCCAGTTCGACGCGTCGATCTCCGGCGCCCACCACGACGCCCACGGCGCCCTGCGCGTGGGCCCCCACGCGCTCGATCCGGCGCGCCCGCGCCTGCGCGGCGTCACCGCGCGCACCGGCCCCGGCCCGGCGACCGAGGTCGAGCCGGCGGCGCTGGCGGGCGACCTCTCGGCCTGGGGCCTGGCGCTCGAGCGCGGGGCCTTCGAGCCGCGCGAGGGGCGCGCGCTGGTCGACGCGGCGCGCCGGCTGATCGAGCGGCTGCCGCTGCGGGCCGACGCGCAGGCGCTCGGCGCGCTCGCGGCGCTGGCGGGGGTCGAGCGCGCGCTGCCCTCGGGCGCGCTGCGCGCCGAGCTGCGCCACGTCGTGCGCGGCGCCCTCGTCGACCGCCTCGCCGTGCTCGACGCCCAGGGCCAGGGGCCGCTCGCCGCGCGCCTGGCGCTCGCGGTCGCGCTGGCCTTCGCCGGCAGCGGCCTCCTCGCGCCCGGCTCGCTCGAGGCGCAGGTGGGGGCTCTGCTCGGCGAGGAGCCGCCGCTCCCGCCGACCAGCGCCGACGCGCAGTCGGGCGCCGAGGTGGCGCGGCTCGAGGAGGCGCTGGGCGAGGTCGTCCGCTGCGTGATCGGCGGCGACCCTGCGGCCGTCGCCGCCGCGGCGGCCGCGCTCGGGTCGGCGACCGCCGAGGCGGACGCGGCCACGCCGCCCATGGCGCGCGCGGTCGTGCGCCTGGGCTTCGCCCGGGCGGCCGGGCAGGTGCGCGACCCGGCGGGCCTGCGCCGCCTGGCCGAGGCCTTCCGCCCGGTCCTCGGCGGCGACGCCCTGCGCGGCGCGGCGCTCCCCGAGGTGCTCCGCGCCTTCACCGAGGCGCGCGACGCGACGGCAGAACGGACCGGCGACCCGGTCGTCGACACGCTGGCCGAGCGCCTGTTCCGCCGCGGCGACGCGTTCGAGGCGGCGGCGCCGCTGGCGCGCCGCCCCGCGCTCGCCGAGGCGCTGCGCCTGGGCGTCGAGCGGCGGCTGACCCGCTTCAGCATCGGCTCGCGCGCGCTCGACAGCGCCCTGCGGCTGGGCCTGTTCGCCGAGGACCGCCTGACCCGCTTCGACCGGCGCTTCCGCGCGCTCGAGGCGCTCCTCTCCGCGTCGGAGGAGGCGGGGAGCCTGGGCCTGTTCTCGTCGTTCGAGTCCTTCGCCGAGCTCGACGTCCCGAACCCGAGCAAGCTCGTCCTGCCGACGGTCCCGCCCGTGGGCGGCGACGGCGACAGCCTCATGGGCGGCGGCGGCATGTTCGGCGGCCTGGGCGACCTGGGCGGCTTCGGCGGCATGGGCGGGCTCGGCGGCCTGGGCGGCTTCGGCGGCGAGGGCCTCATGCCCAAGCTCGACGGCAAGGCGCTCGCCGCGCTGGCCGCGACGATGAAGGGCGGCGGCGGCCTCGGCGGCGGCGCCGGGCTGGCCGGGCTCATGGGCGGCAAGCTCTCGCGGCAGATGCTCCAGGCGATCGCGCGGCTGGCGGGCAAGGGGCCGGGCGCCCTGTCGGCCCTCCTCGGCGGCGGCGGCGGCGGTATCGCCGGCCTCCTGCGTCAGGGGGGCGCCCTGCGCGCGCTCGCGGCGCTGGGCGGCGGCGGCGGCGGCCTGGGCTTCGGGGGCGGGCTCGGGGGCGGCGGCGGCCTGCGGCTCGGCGGCGGGCTCGGGTCCCTCCTGCGCGGGAGCGGGCACCTGGCGCTGGGCTTCTCGGGCGGCGGCGGCCTGCCGGGGCTGAGCGCGGCGTTCTCGTCGCCGGGCGGCGCGCGCGGCGCGCTGCTCCTGCCGGCGCTCGTGCGCCAGTCGATGTCGTTCTCCCGCGGCGCGTCGTTCGGAGGGCTCGGCGGCGGCGCGCCGTCGCTGAGCGGGCTGCTCGGGGGCCTCGGGTCCGCCGGCGGCGGCTTCCGCCTCGGGACGCAGGGGATCGGCTTCGCCGGCGGCGCCTCGTCGCCGTCGCTGCCGTCGTTCGGCCCGAGCGGCGGCGGCCTGCGCGGGTCGTCGTTCGCGAGCGGGCTGCGGCTGCCGGGCGGCGTGTCGCTGCCGGGCGGGCTCGGCGGCGGCGCGTTCTCGCCGTCGTCGGGGACGATGTCCTCCCGCCCGATCGCGGGCGGCTGGTCGGGGGGACGGACGCCCGGCTGGTTCGGCCTGCCCACGCGCGGGCCCCTGCATGACTTCGCCCTGGACGGGTTCGGTCGCCCGCGGATGAGCGTGGCCGGCAGCGGCGGCGCCTGGCTCGGCGGCGGCGGCGGGGCGGGGCGGCTGCCGTCGTTCGGCGCGTTCCGCGGGCCGGCGCTCTCCAGCGGCTTCGGCGGCGGCGGCGGCGGCGCGAGCCCGTGGGGCAGCCTCCCGGGCGCGGCCCTGAGCTACGGCGCGCTCCCCGGCGGCCTCGGCGTGTCGCGCGGGCGCCCGGTGACGTTCGCTGGCGCGGGCGGCTTCGCCCTCGGCGGCGGAGCGCCCCGAGGGGTCCCGGGCGGCGGGTTCGGCGGCTTCCCGGGCGGCGGCTTCCCGACCGGCGGGTTCGGTCGTCTCCCTGGCTTCTCCGGCGGAGGCTTCCCGACCGGCGGCTTCGGTCGTCTCCCCGGGTTCTCGGGCGGCGGCTTCGGTCGTCTGCCCGGCGGCTTCTCCGGCGGCGGGTCCAGCGGCTTCCCGCCCGGCGGGTTCGGTCGTCTCGGCGGCGGGTTCAGCGGTTTCCCGACCGGCGGCTTCCCGACCGGCGGCTTCCCGACCGGCGGCTTCCCGACCGGCGGCTTCCCGACCGGCGGCTTCCCGACCGGCGGGTTCGGCGGCCTCCCGGGTGGCGGTGGCTCCGGGCCGCCGCGCGGGTTCGCGCTTCCGGCCAGCGGTCTTCGCATGCCTGGTGGGTTCGGCGGCTCCGGTCTCGCGGGCGGGTCCCGCGGGGGCGGGGCGAGCTTCGGTGCGCTGCCGTCGATGCGCTCCTTCGGCGGCGCGGGCGGCTTCGGCGGGGCCTGGAGCGGGGGCGCGACGGCGCTCGGGCTCGACTTCCAGCTCCAGGGCGCGGGGCGGGTACCGCTGTTCCCGGGCGCCGGGCTGTCGTGGCGGGCGATGCCGTTCTCGTCGGCGCCGCAGGCGATGGTGCGGGCGCTTCGCGGCGTCACCATGCCGACCTCGGCCGCGGGCTGGCGGGCGGCGTTCCCGGCGCTCAGCGGAGGGTCTTCGGCGCCGTGGTCGTCGCCGTCGTCGCCGTCGTGGAGCGGCGCGGGCTACCTCGCGCCCGGCGGGTCCGGGCTGCCTGGCGGGTTCACGCGCGGCTTCGCCACCGGACTGAGCGGCTTCGGCGGCGCATTCCGGCTGCCGTCGTCGGGTCGGGCCGGGCTGGCCGCGTTCATGCCCGCGCTGGGCAGCCTCCCGCTCCAGGCGGCGGCGTCCGCGCCGCTGCCCTTCGGCCCCGGCGCGTCGGGCTCGGGGTCGTTCGGCTGGCCGGGCGGCGGCGGGTCGTGGTCGTCGAGCGCGCTCGGCGGGTTCGCCATGGCCGGCCGCGGCGCGGGCGCCACCGGCTCGCGCCTGGCGTTCGGTCGCATGGCGTTCGGCGGGCAGTCGTTCGGCGGGATGCCGTCGTTCGGTGGGCAGTCGTTCCGGGGGCTGCCGTCGTTCGGCGGGCAGTCGTTCCGGGGGCTGCCGTCGTTCGGCGGGCAGTCGTTCGGCGGGCAGTCGTTCGGCGGGCAGTCGTTCCGGGGGCTGCCGTTCGGCGGGCAGTCGTTCCGGGGGCTGCAGTCGTTCGGCGGGCAGTCGTTCGGCGGGCAGTCGTTCGGCGGGCAGTCGTTCGGCGGGATGCCGTCGCTCGGCGGGGTGCCGTCGTTCGGCCAGCAGTCACTCGCGGGCCTGCCGTCGTTCGGCGGGCTGCCGTCGTTCGGTGGGCTGCCGTCGTTCGGCGGGCCGTCGTTCGGTGGGCTGCCGTCGTTCGGCGGGCCGTCGTTCGGTGGGCTGCCGTCGTTCGGCGGGCCGTCGTTCGGTGGGCTGCCGTCGTTCGGTGGGCCGTCGATCCGGGGTCGCGGGACTTTCCATGGACCGACGTCGGCCGGCCTGCCGTCGTTCGGCGCCATGCCCTCGCTCCTGGGCGGTCTGGCGGGCGGTGGTGGGCCGGCGTTCGCCGGCGGCGTCGACGCGACGTCGGGGACCACCGGCGCGGCGCTGCGGCTCGGCGCGCCCGACATGCGCCTGGTGGGCTCGCCCGTGGGCGCGTCCCCTGCTGGCTTCGGGGCCTTCGGCCTCGACGTCCCGTTCAGGCTGCCGGCCGCTGGCGCCGCTGCCGGCGCGTGGACACGGCTCGAGGGCCCGACCGGGTGGCCGGGCGGCGCGTCCTCGCCGCGTCTGGCCGGCGGCGCCGTGGCCCGGCTGCGTGCGCCGGGGGCGCGCGGTATCGCCGCGAACGGCGGCTTCGCGCCCGTCGGCAGCGGCGTCCAGGCCGGTCGCTTCGCCTTGCCCGGTAGCCTCGCGCAGGGTGGCTACGCCCTGCCCGGCGGCCTCGCACAGGGCGGCTTTGCCCTGCCCGGCGGCCTCGCACAGGGCGGCTTTGCCCTGCCCGGCGGCCTCGCGCAGGGTGGCTTCGCCTTGCCCGGCGGCCTCGCCCTGTCGGGGCCCGGGGCACGCGCGAGCGCGCAGCCGGCGCTGGCGCTCCCCCGCGGCGGCTGGGCCCCGGAGGGCTTCCGCGGGCGCGTGCCGGCGTGGGGCGTCGGCGGCCTGACGATCCCCGCGGCGCTGCCGGCCTGGCAGATGCCGACCGATGACCTCGTCGGCCCGCGCGGCCTGGTCCTGCCCGGGTCGATCGTCGGCGCCTCCGGCCTCGCCGGGCGCTCCGACCTCGTCGGCCTCGCCGGGCGCTCTCTCGCCGGGCGCTCCGGCCGTGCGCGCGCGCCTCGCGGCGACGTCGGCGCGGTCGGCGCCGGCGCGCTCCCGCCGAGCCTCGCGGCCCGGCTGGGCGTCGATCCCGCCCTCGCGGCCTTCGGCGGCGACGGCGCGACCTTCGGCCTGCCGTCCGTGAGCGGCCACGCCGGGGGTATCGACCTGGGCGCCCTGTTCACGCCGGGGGCCGGCGACGCGGCGTTCGCGTCGACCTTCGCGTCGGCCGCGCCCAGGGCGGTGGCCCTCGGCCGCGCACCGGCGCTCGATGGCGGGGCGCCGCTCGGCGGCGGCTGGGTCGAGGCGGCCTGGGACGGCCCGCGCAGCGGCGCGATGGAGCTGCCTCGCATGGCCGTGCCCTTCCCGGCGGCCACGCCGGGCGCGGACCTCGCGCGGCACCTCATGGGCCTCTCCGCGCAGGACGCGGGTCGCGGGGCGATGCACCTCGGCCGCTACGACGCGGCGGCCTGGTCGCGGCAGGGCGACGGCGGGCTGCTCCGGCCGGGCGGCTGGTCCAGCCTGGCGGCGCACGACCTCGCCCGACCGGCGGTCGGCCTGCGCGACGCGGCGCGCAGCGCGCGTCGCGGCGGCATG
>JAHBXY010000077.1 GCA_019636275.1 Planctomycetota bacterium
CGGCGCGAGGAGCGCGCCGCCGCAGCGCTCGCAGGGCTTCTTCGGCGTGTCGCCCGGCAGCAGGTAGGTCTTCTCGCCGCACGCGGCGCAGGCCCGTCCGTGGCGCTCGCGGATCGAGATGATCTTCTCCAGGTCCTCCACGCCGAGGTTGCCGGCGTCGAACAGGAGCTCCTCGAGCGGCACGCCCTTCTTCGTCGCCTGCTCGAGCGCCGAGTCGAGGCGCGCCCTGGGGAGCACCTTGCGCTGCTGCGCGATCAGGTGGAAGGCCAGGTCGGCGCTCTTGCTCACGGGTCGCCTCCGAGCAGGACCGCTCGCAGGGCGCCCTCGACGGCGGCGGCCACGCGGGCGCGGGCCGCCTCGGCCTCGAGGACGTGCTGGTTCAGCTCGAGCTCCACGTAGCGCACGCCGCGCGCGTCGCCGTGGCGCTTCGCCGCGTAGATCAGGCCGGCGAGGCCGGAGTAGGGCTCGTTGAGGCGCGCACGCAGGCCGCGGGCGGCGAGCGCCTCGAGCACCCGTCCGGCGAGGTCCGCGTGGCGGTCGAAGAGGACGCCGACGTCGAAGTCGCGGTCCTGCCCCGGCCACTCGCCCGTGAAGCTGTGCACGCTGACCAGCGCCACCGCGTCGGCCCCGTGCCGGGCGACGGCGCGGGCGACCTCCGCGTCGACGGCGGCGTGGTAGGGGGCGTGCCAGCGGGCGACGCGGGCGGCGACCTGCGCCGGGGCGAGGTCGACGTTGCCCGGCACCGGCCGCCCCTCGGCGCGGGCGAGGGCCAGCGTCGGGTCGTCGGGGGCGCGGTTGACGTCGACGACGAGGCGCGAGATCCGGCTCGTGACGGCGGTGACGTCGAGGGCCGCGGCGAGGCGCAGGGTCGCGTCGCTGGCCCAGCGGTCCCAGCCCCAGTGGGTGTCGAGGAGGGCGTCGTCGAGGCCCAGCCGCTCGAGCTCGAGCGGCACGTCGCGGCCGGCGTGCTCGCAGGTGAGGACGAGGGGGCCCGCGCCGCGCCTCACGACGTGGTTCTCGCCCTCGAGCGCGCGCTCGGCGGTGCTCACCCCGGGATCATGACCACGCGCGGGCGTTCGCCGCAACGCTCGGGTGGGGGCCGTTGCGCCGGGGGGCGGCGTCGACGACGATCTTCGCCCCGCAGCGAGGGGGGCACGTGGGCAAGCGCATCGGCGTCATGACCGGCGGGGGCGACTGCCCGGGCCTGAACGCGGTGATCCGCGGCGTCGTCTTCGCCGCCCGCGCGCGCGGCTGGGAGGTGCTGGGGGTCGAGGACGCGACGAGCGGCCTCGTCGACCTGGAGTACCGCTCGCCGCACGGCAACCGCTGGCTGACCTGCGACGACGTGGAGCGGATCCTCACCCGCGGCGGCACGATCCTCGGCTCGTCGAACAAGAGCGACCCGTTCAAGTTCGTGACGATCCGCGACGGCGAGCGCGTCGAGACCGACGTCTCCGACCGCGTCATGGAGAACTTCCGCCGCCTGGGGCTCGAGGCGCTCGTGAGCATCGGCGGCGACGGCAGCATGCGGATCGCGCAGCGCCTGTGCGACAAGGGCATGCCGATCGTCGGCGTGCCCAAGACGATCGACCAGGACCTGGCCTGCACCGACTACACGTTCGGCCACCACACGGCCGTGCAGACCGCGACCGACGCGATCGACAAGCTGCAGGACACGGCCGAGAGCCACGACCGCGTCATGCTCGTCGAGGTCATGGGCCGCGACGCCGGCTGGATCGCGCTGCACTCCGCGATCGCCGGCGGCGCGCACGTGTGCCTCCTGCCCGAGATCCCCTACCGGCTCGAGCCGATCGTGCGCCGCGTGCAGGAGCGGCAGGCGCGCGGCTACCCGTTCAGCATCATCGTCGTCGCCGAGGGCGCGCGCCCGGTCGCGGGCGAGCAGAGCACCGCCGGCCCGCGCGAGCTGGGGGCGATGGTCAAGCTCCAGGGCGCCGCGCAGCGCCTGGCGGCCGAGCTCCAGCCCCGGCTCGGCCTCGACGTGCGCACGACCGTCCTCGGCCACCTGCAGCGCGGCGGCTCGCCCACGCAGTTCGACCGCATCCTCGGCTCGCGCTTCGGTGTGCGCGCGGTCGAGCTGATCGAGGAGGGCAGGTTCGGCCACATGGTCGCGCTCAAGACCCCGGAGATCGTCTCCGTCCCGATCGCCGACGCCGTCAGCCGGCCGAACCTCGTCGACCCGGAGAGCCAGCTGGTCAAGGCGGCCAGGGCGTGTGGCGTCGAGTTCGGGGAGTAGGTGGTTCCGGCCGCACCGGGGGCGCGCAGCGGTCTGTGGCTCGCGCTCATCGCGCTCCTGAGCCCGGGGCCGGCGCACGCGGGGCTGATCGCCTCGTTCGACCTGGACGTGAACGCGTGGCGCGCGACGGACGTGGTCGTCGTCAGCGAGGGCGCCGTGATCGACGGCAAGGTCGTCGTCGCGGAGGTGTGGCGCGGCGAGCTCGCGGCCGGCGTCGAGCTCGAGTTCTCCGACCTCGCGGTCTTCGCGCCGCCCGAGCGGCGTGACCTCACCGACCTCTGGTGGGGTCACGGTCGGTCCTCTCCCCCGGTCCGCGAGGTGACGGGCGCGCGGATGGTCCTCTTCCTCGTGCGCGACGGTGCGAGCTGGCGAGGCGTCCGTGCCGACGCTCCCGGCCGCGCGGGTCCCATCTCCGTCGCCTGGATCGAGGAGGGCGAGGCCTACGTGCTCCGGCAGGTCGTCAACCCGGGCGGGCTGTACCTGGTGAGGGAAGCGAGCGAGCGCGCCATGCGTACGCGGGTCGAGGAGCTCACGCCGCTCCGGCAGGCGTACCTTGACACCATCGCGCTCGACGACCCCGTACGGCGCGTCGACGCGCTGGCTCGCTTCCTCGACGTGACCCTCGCCAGGAGCGACGCCATCGAGGCGCTGGCCGCCTGCGGAGAGGCGGCGGCGCCGCTGCTACGAGACGTCGTCCTCGCGGGCGAGCCGCGCGAACCCTTCTGGGAGGGAATGATCGCCCTCCTCCGCGCCGGCGGCGCGGCGGCGCTCCACGACTTCGCCCAGCTCCTCGACCGCGAGGCGGACTTCTGGGCGACCGAGGCGCGCTGGCTCGAGGACGGGTGGTGGGGCGGTGACGGGCTCGCGTGGGATCAGGCCCAACGGCTCCGCCGGCGTTACCGGCTTGCCGACGACGCACTGCGAGTCCTGCACGGTCGACCGGACGAGCTCCTCCGGGGACCTATAGGCCGCCTGCGTCGGGCATGGGAAGGGGTGCCAGGCGCTCCCAGCCAGAGCCTGCGCGCCGCCTGCGACCGCCTCGTCGATGCGCTCGACCGCGCCCGCTGACGACGACGACCGCTCGCGCGCGAGCCTCCCGCGACGGCTGACGGCCCTATGTGGCTCGCCAGGCCTCCACGTTCGCGTAGGTCTCGGTGAGGACCGTCACGTCCTCCCTGCCCTCCAGCCGCTGCAGGGCCTCGCGCGCCGCGAACAGCAGGTCCTCGCACTCTCCATGGGGATCGGGCGCGGCTCGGCCAGGTAGGTCTCGTAGCAGGTGCGGCCGCGGCTCACGACGTGGCTCCGCCGGTAGAGGAAGCGGTCGGGCGAGAGGTACCCCTCCTCGTCGGCGCCGGCGTAGGCCGGACCGTCGAGCCGCCAGAGGAGGAGCGCGAGCCGCTCCTGGAAGCGCAGGACGGCCCCCGCGCCGCCCCGGACGAGCGCGTCCACGAGGGCCCGCGTGTCGCCGTCGACCGGCGCCGTGCCCTCGATCAGGGCCCAGAACGTGTCGGGTTCGAGCGCCTGGGGGCCGGGGCAGGTCACGCCGTCCTCCACCTCGCCGTGGATCGTATCGTCCGGTACGATCCACGGCGGAGGATCCGTTGGCCCAGGCCCCGCCGCCCACCGCCGATCGGCCGTCCCAGCGCCTGAGGGCGCCGGGGCCGGTGGCCGACCTGGTGCGCGCGTCGGAGATCGTGCGGATCCTCGTCGCGCACGGGTTCGGCTTCCTCCTCGACCGGACGGCGCTGGCCGCGCTCGGTGTGTCGGCGGCGACGCCCGACGAGCGCGTGCGCGACCTGCCGCTGGCCGAGCGGGTGCGCCGGGTGCTCGAGGCGCTGGGGCCCACGTTCGTCAAGCTGGGGCAGGTGCTCTCCACGCGGGCCGACGTCGTGCCCGAGGAGTTCGTCGCCGCGCTCAAGGCGCTGCAGGACCGCGCGCCGCAGGTGCCGTTCGCGACGGTCAAGCGCGTGATCGAGGAGGAGCTCGGCCTCCCGCTCGAGCAGGTGTTCGCCTCGTTCACCGAGGAGCCGCTGGCCACGGCGTCGATCGCGCAGGTGCACCGGGCGACCCTGCGCCGCGGCGAGGAGACCGTCGAGGTCGCGGTGAAGGTCCAGCGGCCCGGGATCCGCCAGACCATGCGCTCGGACCTGAGCCTCCTCTACTGGCTCGGGCGCCTGCTCGAGGGGACGATCGAGGAGGTCTCGGCCTACTCGCCCACGGCGATCGTCGAGCAGTTCGAGCAGGCGGTCGAGGAGGAGCTCGACTTCGTCCACGAGCGCCACAACCTCGAGCGCGCGCGCAAGAACTTCGAGCCGCGCCCCGACCTGTGCGTCGTGCCGGAGCCGTTCGCCGACGTGTCGACGCCGCGGATCCTCACCATGCGCTTCCTCGACGGGGTGAAGATCACCGACGTCCGCGACGACGCGCGCTACGACAAGGCCGCCCTCAAGGACCGCCTGGTCGAGGCCGCCTTCAAGCAGGTCTTCGAGGACGGCTTCTTCCACGGCGACCCGCACCCGGGCAACGTCATGGTCCTCGCGGACGGCCGCCTGGGCCTGATCGACCACGGCCTGTGGGGCAAGATCACGCCCGAGCAGCAGGACATCCTGCTCCACTGGCTGACCGCGATCGCGCTCAAGAGCCCGAGCACGCTGGCGCGCCTGACGCTACGCGTGGGCAAGGTCCCGCCCGACTTCGACCGCGTCCGCTACGAACGCGACGTGCGCGCGCTCATGGACAAGTACGTCGGCGTCCAGCTCGAGAGCCTCGACACGTCGTCGGTGATCGCCGACTCGATCGAGGTGATCCGCCGCCACCGGATCCAGCTCCCGCCCGACTTCGCCGTGCTCGCCCGCGCCACGGCCACGCTCGAGGGGATCGTCCGCTTCCTCTACCCCGACCTCGACTTCCAGGCGCTGATCCTCCCCTACGTGCAGCGGCTCGTCTGGCGCCGCTTCGACCTCTCGCGCGCCGGGCCCGAGGCCATGAGCCTGTTCCTGGGCATGCAGGACTTCGTCAACGAGGTCCCCTCGCAGATCAACCAGCTCCTGCTCGACCTCTCGTCGGGCCGCTTCCGCGTCGGCCTCCAGGGCGAGGCCCTCGAGGAGCTGGCCCTCGTCGGCCGCCTCCACAGCGCCCGCACGGCGCTCTCGGTCCTCGCGGGCGCCCTCGTCCTGGCCGCCGCGATCACGATCGCGCCCTTCCAGTACGAGGTCTTCCACGTCCCCGTGGCCCCCGTGCTCCTGCTCCTGGCCTCGTTCGGGGCGTTCTGGGCCCTGGTCATGACCTTCGTGTTCCCCAAGGGGTTCCGGAAGATCAGCGTCGCCAAGATGATGTTCTGGCGGCGCCCGGACCGCTGACCGCGGTCGCCGGTCGTCCATGGCCGCGTCGAGGGGCGGGGCGCGCGAGCGCGGGGGGGACCGCGGGGGCGCAAGCCCCCGCGAACCACCGCAGGCCATCGCTTGATCCGCCCTCCCCCCGAGGTGAGAATCCCGGCCCGCGCGCCCAGGGGCGCGCGCCCTTCCCCTCAACGAGGTCAGCATGCGCGTCGGCGTCCCCCGCGAGATCAAGTCCAACGAGCACCGGATCGCCATGGTCCCGGCGGGCGTCGACGCCCTGGTGCGCGCCGGTCACGAGGTCATGGTCGCCCAGGACGGCGGCCACGGCTCGGGGATCACCGACCAGGAGTACCTCGACGCGGGCGCGAAGATCGCCCCCGACAACGCCGAGGTGTTCGCCTGGGCGGACATGATCGTGAAGGTCAAGGAGCCGCTGCCCGAGGAGTACGCGCTGATCCGCCCCGGGCAGACGGTCTTCACCTACTTCCACCTGGCCGCGTCGCGCGAGCTGACCGAGGCCATGGTCGAGTCGAAGGGCACCTGCGTCGCCTACGAGACGATCGAGGACAAGAACGGCCGCCTGCCGCTCCTGACCCCCATGAGCGAGGTCGCCGGGCGCATGGCGATCCAGGAGGGCGCCAAGTACCTCGAGAAGCCCATGATGGGCCGCGGGATCCTCCTCGGCGGGATCCCGGGCGTCGAGCCCGCCTACGTGGTGATCCTGGGCGGCGGCGTCGTCGGCAGCAACGCGGCCAAGATCGCCGCCGGTCTGGGCGCCAACGTGGCGATCCTCGACGTGAACCTCGACCGCCTGCGCTACCTCGACGAGATCATGCCGGGCAACGTCACGACCCTCTACTCGACGCAGTACGCCGTGCGCGAGCAGTGCCGCCGCGCCGACCTCGTGATCGGCGCCGTGCTGACGACCGGCGCCCGCGCGCCCGTGCTCGTCCCGCGCGAGTACCTGGCCGAGATGAAGAACGGCAGCGTCGTCGTCGACGTGGCGATCGACCAGGGCGGCTGCATCGAGACCGCCCGGGCCACGACGCACCAGGACCCGACATACGTGATCGACGGCGTCGTCCACTACTGCGTGGCGAACATGCCGGGCGCCGTGGGGCGCACCTCGACCTACGGCCTGACCAACGCGACGCTCCCCTACGTCATGCGACTCGCCCGCCACGGCGTGGTCGAGGTGGCCAAGCAGGACCCGGGCTTCGCCAAGGGGATCAACGTCATGGACGGCAAGATCACGTGCGAGCCGGTGTCGGAGTTCTTCAAGCTCCCCTACACGCCGCTCTCCGCGCTGATCGGTTGACACCTCGCGGGAGGCGGAGTAGGATCCGTCCCCGAAGATCTTTACATCCAGGCCGGACGCCGAGGCCTCGTCGTGAGTGACGGCCGCCGCGTCCCGCTCGGAAACGAACTAAGCACTCGTGTGCCCCGCTCCGGCGGGGCACACACAAGGGCACCCCTAGCTCAATTGGATAGAGCATCTGGCTACGGACCAGAAGGTTAGAGGTTCGAGTCCTCTGGGGTGTATACGAACGCCTCGCGCGTCCTGAAGTGGGCCGCGAGGCGCGCTCTTTGGCGGTCAACACGACTCAGCAGCCTGACGAGCACGTGGTCGACCAGGCGCGCATGCGCCTGGCGATCGACGAGGCGCGCATGCGCCTCGCCATCGACGAAGCCAGGGCGGCGCTGGCGACCGACGACGTCCCCGTGGGGGCGGTGCTCTTCGACGCCGACGGCCACGTCATCGGACGCGGCCGCAACCGGCGCGAGGAGCGCGGCGACCCGACGGCCCACGCCGAGGTCGAGGCCCTCCGCGAGGGGGCCCGCGAGCGCGGCCTGTGGCGCCTCGACGGCGCGGTCCTCTACGTGACGCTCGAGCCCTGCGCCATGTGCGCCGGCGCGCTCGTCAACGCGCGGGTGACGGCCCTCGTCTACGGCGCGCGCGACCCGCGCGCAGGGGCGGTCGAGAGCCTCTACCAGGTCTGCACCGACCCCCGGCTCAACCACCGGCTCGAGGTGCGGGCCGGGGTGCTCGAGGCGGAGTGCGCGCAGCTCCTGCGCGACTTCTTCCGCCGGCGCCGGGCGCGCTGATCCGGATGTGACCCAGACGATCAGGGAGCGGTGTCCGAGCGGTCGAAGGAGCACGCTTGGAAAGCGTGTATACGTGAAAGCGTATCGAGGGTTCGAATCCCTCCCGCTCCGGTTCACTCCTGCGCGCCGCGTCACCGCGGCCCGCGCTTGAAAATTCGGCGACGACGCGGCGGCCTCCGGAGCGGGCGCGTCAGGTCCGGGGCGTAGAAGTCTGGACCCTCTGCACGTGGGGTGCGTGAATCTGGTCAGGGCCGAAAGGCAGCAGCCATAAGCGAGTTCTCCACGGTGCCGGAGGACAATCTGGGCGGAGTCACGGGCCTGCCGCGTTCGTTCCGGGGGCCGCCGCCGTCGTCGCCGATGCGCTCGCGATCGATGCGCTCGCGAGGGCCGGCGCGACCGCCCCGGCGTCGCCCGCTCGTCGTCCCCGCGTCCTCCATCGCCTGTCCGCCCCGCTGGGTAGCATGGCCCACCGGCCGCCCCGGACGGAGGAGCCAATGGCCTACCTCGCCTTCGCTCGCAAGTACCGCCCGAGGACGTTCGAGGACGTCGTCGGCCAGGAGGCCATCGCCCAGGCCCTGCGCTCGGCGGTGGCCTCGGGCCGCACGGCTTCGGTCTACCTGTTCTCCGGCTCGCACGGCGTGGGCAAGACGTCCATGGCCCGGATCCTGGCCAAGGCGCTCAACTGCCCGAACGCGGCCGACGGCCGCCCCTGCCTCGAGTGCGAGACCTGCGCGAGCATCGACCGCGGCGAGGCGTTCGACGTGCTCGAGATCGACGCCGCGAGCAACCGCAGCGTCGAGGACGCCGAGCGCATCCGCCAGAACGTGCGCACGCGCGGGTCGGCGCGCCACAAGATCTACATCCTCGACGAGGTCCACCAGCTCTCGCGCCACGCCTTCGACGCCCTGCTCAAGACCTTCGAGGAGGCGCCGGAGCACGTCCGGTTCATCCTGGCGACGACCGAGCTGCACAAGGTCCCGACGACGATCCGCTCGCGCGCGCAGGTGTTCCACTTCCACCGGAGCGCCCGCCAGGCGATCGAGCAGCGGCTGACCCAGATCGCCCAGGCCGAGGGCGTGCCGATCGACCCGGCGGCGGTCACGCTGATCGCGCGCCGCGCGCGCGGCTCCATGCGCGACGCGCAGAAGTCGCTCGACCAGGTGGTCAGCCTGGGCGCGACCGGCGGCGGCACGATCCGCGCCGACGACGTGGGCAACCTCCTCGGCACGCTGGCCGAGGAGCGCGTCGAGCGCGTCCTCGCCGCCCTGGCCGGCGGCGTCGCCGGCCCGCTCCTCGTCGAGCTCGACGACTACCTGGCCAAGGGCGGGCGCTCGGGGACGTTCATCGAGGACCTGCAGGAGGCCCTGCGCGCGGTCCTCTACCTCAAGGCGTGCGGCCCCGAGAGCCCGCTCCTCGAGGAGGTGGCCTACGACCAGGAGCACCTGGCGCCGGTCGCCCAGGCGCTCTCCGAGGACGCGCTCCTCTACGCGCTGACGATCCTGCAGGACGCCGAGACCAAGATGCGCACGGCGCGCGAGCCGCGGATCGTGCTCGAGGTGTGCCTCGTGCGCATGTCGCGCATGGCGGAGCTGCGCCCGATCGGCGAGGTCCTGGCGCGGCTCGAGCGCCTCGAGCAGGCGCTCGGCGGCGGGGGCGGCGCCCCGCCCGCCGCCCCACCGCCGCGCGGGCGGCCCGCCGACGTCGACCTCCGCGGCGGGTCGGCGTCGGACCTCCGCGCCAGCGCCGCCCCCTCGCCTGCCCCCGCCGCGCCGGCTGCGCCCGCCCCCGCCGCTGGGCGCCGCGGCAGCTACGCCTACCCGACGTCGGTCGCGCCCGACCTGTCGGCCCGGCAGGTCGTCGAGTTCGACCGCGCCGCGCGCCTCGACCGGCCGGCCGCCGGCCCGAGCGCCCACCACGACGCCCATCGCGACGCCCATCGCGACGGCGGGGGCGGCGTCGCCCTCGCGCCGCCGCCGGTGGCGGTGGCCCTGGCCGAGGCGCCGGCCGCGCTCACGCAGCCGGCCGTCGAGGCCGCCTGGGCGCAAGTCCAGCCGGCCATCGGCGACGCGCTGGGCATGACCGCCAGCGTCCTCGAGCGCGGCAAGCCGCGCGTGCGGGTCGACCAGGGCGACGTCGTCGTCGAGCTCGCCCCCATGAGCGACATGCTCTTCGCCCAGCTCGCCGACCCGCAGGTCGTGGACGCCGTGAGCCGCCTGCTCGCCGGCCCGCTCGGCGCGCCGCCGCGCGTGCGCTTCCGTCGCGTCGCCCAGGCCGAGGCCGGCGCGCCGTCGGCCGGGCCGGCGGCCGCGGGCAAGCCGGCCCGGGCGGCGTCGGTCTACGACGACCCGCTGGTGAAGCAGGCCCAGCGCGAGCTGGCGTCGACGCCGGTGACGCGCGAGGAGTAGCCTGCCGGCGTGGCCGCCCGGCCGCGCCGGGCGTATGCTCCGCGACGCCGTCGGGGAGGCGCGGAGGTCGTCGTGGCCGAGATCACGCTCGCGAGGTCCGTCGAGGCCGCCCTGAAGGGCGCGGCGCACGTCGTGCTCCTGGCGCCCCGGGCGCGGCTCCAGGCGGGGCTCTGGCGCCGCGTCCTGGGCGAGGGCCTCGCGCCCACCGTCGAGGCCATGCTCGAGGACACGCCGCCCGGCCCGCTCGGCGCGTGCGCCACGACCTGGACCGACGGCGCCCGCGGCCGCCCGCGGCGGCTGACGCTCGGCGTCCTGCCCGACCGCGCGTCGCGCCACGCGTCGCCCTCGCGCAGCCACGCCGTCGAGGAGTGCTGCCGCAAGGCGGACCTGCGCGGGCCCGCGCCCACGGCGATCGTCGTGGCCGTCGACGCGCCCGAGCACCTGCTCCCCGTGGCCGTGGCGATCGGCCGCGCCCTGCCCCTCGAGCGGCGCGCCTCGGCGCCGCGCCCCGCGGCGCGCGTGCAGGTCGTGGCCGTCGACGGCCAGGGGCGCCCGCTCGCGCCGCCGCCGGAGGTCGCCCGCGCCGTCGAGGCCAGCCGCTGGGTCGCCGCCCTGGTCGACCGCCCGCCGGACGAGAAGAGCACGGCCGACTTCGTGGCCGCGGCGCGCCGCCACCTCGCCCCGCTGGGCAAGGGCGCCGCGAAGGTGAAGGTGCTCGAGGGTCAGGCCCTGCGGAAGGCCGGCCTCGAGGGGGTCTACCACGTCGGCCGCGCCGCCCCGGTCGCGCCGCGCCTGCTCCACGTCGAGCACACCCCGAAGGGCAAGCGCCCGCGGCTCACGGTCGCGCTCGTGGGCAAGGGGGTCGTCTACGACACCGGCGGGCTGCACCTCAAGCCGCGCGGCGGCATGGAGGGCATGAAATCCGACATGGGTGGCGCGGCGGCCGTCGTGGCGGCGTTCCGGCTGCTCGTCGAGGCGAAGACGCCCTGGCGCCTCCACTGCCTGGCGCCGCTGGCCGAGAACGCGATCGGCCCCGGCGCCTTCAAGCCCGACGAGGTGCTGCGCCTGCACTCGGGCAAGACGGTCGAGATCAACAACACCGATGCCGAGGGGCGGCTGCTCCTCGGCGACGCCGTCTCCTACGCGGCGCGCGTGCTGAAGGCGGACGTCGTGATCGACGCGGCGACGCTCACCGGCGCGCAGGCGATCTCGACCGGCAAGCGGCACGCGGCCGTCGTCAGCAACCGCGACGGGCTCGAGGCGCTGTGCGTGCGCGCCGGCCGGGCCTCGGGCGACCTCGTCCACCCGCTCCTCTTCGCGCCGGAGCTCTTCCAGGCCGAGTTCAAGAGCGACCTCGCCGACATGACCAACTCGGTCAAGGACCGCAACAACGCGCAGTCGAGCTGCGCGGCGCAGTTCGTCTACAGCCACGTGCAGGACCTCGACGTCCCCTGGCTGCACGTGGACCTCGCGCGCCCGGCGTTCTACGACGGGCGGGCGACGGGCTTCGGCCCGGCCCTCCTGGCCGAGGTCGTGCGCGGCCTCGAGCCGGCGCACCTGGAGGCCTGAGCGTGACGGAGCCCTGGCGCGCCTGGGCCGACCTCGCCGGCGGGCCGTGGCGGCACCGCCTCGAGCTGCCGGGGGCGACGCTGCTGGCGGAGACGTCCGGCCTCGTCGAGGACGCCGCGGGCTGGATGTGGTCGGAGGAGCGCGTGTGGCGCCTGGGACCGGGCGGCCCCTGGCTGCTCGCGCGGACGAGCCGCCGCAGCGGCGACGCGCAAGACGGGCTGCTCGTGCTCGCGGCCGCGACGCCTGACGCGCTGGCGCGCCGGGCGCTCGAGGCGCTCGGGCGCAGCCCTGGGCTGATCGAGCTCCTGGGCCGGGCGGGCGTCGAGCTCGGGCTCGCTCCGGACGACGTGGTCGAGGGCGACGAGATCGACGACTGGCCGGCCGAGCCCCCGCCGTCGCGCCGCGGCGAGGGCTAGAGGCGCCAGGCAGCTGCCTCGGATGGGCCGACTCAGCCGGGGGTCCCCGGTGTCGGCCGCCGATCCACCCGCCCGGCATCAGCGATGAGGCTAGAGGGCCGGTAGGAAGGCCGCGAAGCGGCTCTCCCGTCGGCCCTCTAGCTGACTGACGGTCACGCCTGCTGCGCCGCCCGGTGGGGCGGCGCAGCAGGGGCGTGCCGTCAGACTCCTGGGGCCGTGCTGCGCCCCGTGAACAGCGACACGATGAACACGATCAGGAACAGGACGAACAGGACCTGCGCGATCCACGCCGCCGTTCCGGAGACCACCCCGAAGCCGAGGATCCCGGCGATCAGGGCCACGATGAGGAAGAAGATCGACCAGCTGAGCATGCGCCTGCCTCCCTACGGGTTTCCCCTCCTGAACCTCGAACCTTGTCGACCGCTACCGACTGCTACTGCCCCGGATGGACCTGGTCGCGCTGCGGCGGCTGCGGCCGCGGCTCGCGGGTGTCGCCGGTCGTGCCGCCGCCGCGGTACATGGGGTCGGCCGTGTCCTGCGGGATCGTCGGCGTGCCGGTCTGGTCGAGCATGTCGCCCTCGGGGGGCGGCGTCGCCGGCTCCGGGCCGCTCGACGGGCGACCGCCGCCGACGCCGTCGTCCATCCCTTCGCCGGGCACGGGCGTCGGCTGGACCGGATCCTCGTAGGTCCCCTCCCAGCCCGGCCGCTCCTCCCCCGGCTCCACGGCGGGGTCGTGCATGGGCTGGTCATACGGCGCGTCGTCGTCGGGGCAGCCGAGCAGGCCGAGCGCCAACGGGAACGCGAGCCACGGAGTGAGTCGACGAGCCTTCACGTCAGCCTCCTCGCCTCGCGTCCCGCGCGAGGCACGCGCGGAGTCGGCGCAAAGGCCGGGCCCCGCGCCAACTCGCCGCGCCAGCGGGCCTGGCGGCCAGCCGTGACCCCGCGGCGGACGTGAGCGGGTCGCGGCCGTCCCCGGCGGGGAACCCCACCCCCGGGCGGGGAAGCGTTCCGGTCTCGCCGCGCCCGCTGCCCGCCGCGCCACGCCTTGGGCGCGGGCACGCCCTTCGCCACCGCCGGCGCGCGGAGGTGCGTCGTGACGCGGGTTCGACTGGCGGCGGCGGGGCTGGCGGTGGGGTGGGCGCTCGCGCTCGGCGGGTGCTGCGGCGCCCGCATGCGCGGGGTCGTCTCCGACGAGGCCACCGGCGCGCCCGTGGCCGGGGCGGAGGTCCGCTGCGGCGACGCCCGCGCGCGCACCGACGAGCTGGGGTTCTACGACCTCGACGGGCTCTCGTGCGAGGACTGCTGGCGGGTCTCCGTGAGCGCGCCCGGCTACCACCTCCTCAGCACGTCCGTCGTCCCGGCGCCCGACGAGGACCCGTCGCGCCTGGTGCGCGACCTCTCGCTCGTGCCCCTCGCGCGCCCGGCCGTCCAGCCCGAGCGCGGACCCACCGCCCCGCCCCGGGCCGAGGACTACCTGCCGCGCCACGCCTCGGTCGGCGACGAGAAGCGCCTCTACATCAAGCTCACCGAGGAGCAGACCCGCCTCGTCCTCGACCACCTCCAGTCACACGGCGGCGACGAGTTCGCGCGCGCCCTCCGGGCCCTGATCGAGGCGCTCCCCCGGCGCTGAGGCGCCGGAATCCCTGTCCTGACGGCTGCGTGGCGACGCGCCGGCCGGCTCGCTAAGCTGGCGCTCGCATGGCCAAGAAGAAGACGAAGCGGGCCGCGCAGGCCAAGAAGAAGGCCGCGTCGGCCAAGAAGAAGTCGGCGCCGGCCAAGAAGAAGTCGGCGCCGGCCAAGAAGAAGTCGGCGCCGGCCAAGAAGAAGTCGGCGCCGGCCAAGAAGAAGGCCGCGCCGGTCAAGAAGAAGTCGGCGCCGGCCAAGAAGAAGTCGGCGCCGGCCAAGAAGAAGGCGGCGCCGGCCAAGAAGAAGGCCGCGCCGATGAAGGCGTCGGCCGCGTCGGCAAAGAGGGCCGGCGGGAAGAAGAGGGCCGCCCCGGCCCGCGTGTGGGGCGAGGCGGTGCCCTCCGAGCGCCTGGTCGCCATGAAGCGCACCGCGGCGCGTGGTCGGGCCACCCCGGACCTCGAGCGGCTGCGGCGCATGAAGCGCACGGCGGCCCGGGCGCGCGAGGTGGAGGGCGAGAAGCTGCATCGCATGAAGCGCACGGCGGCCGCCGGCCGCAAGGCGGAGGGCGAGAAGCTGCACCGCATGAAGCGCACGGCGGCCCGGGCGCGGGCGGCCCAGGGCGAGAAGCTGCACCGCATGAAGCGCACGGCGGCGGCCGGCCGCAAGGCCAAGGCGTCCGCCCTCGAGACGATGAAGCGCACGGCCGCGCGCGCCCGCGCCGGGTCGCGCCTGCGCACCATGAAGACGACGGCGCACGCCGGGCGCACGGCCAAGCGCGTCGTCGACCGCATGGGGACGATGAAGCGCACGGCCGCCGCCGCCCGCACGGCCGACCCCGTGCCGCCGCCGCCGGCCATCGAGGTCCCGTCCGACCTGGTCGCGGCGGTCCCACCGGCGGCGCCCGAGGACGGCGAAGCGTAGCGGGTTGGCGGCGGGGTCGTCAGCGCGGCGAGAGCGGCCGGACGGCCCGCGAGATGCGGTGAGGGGTTCGGCGGAGGCGGAAGTTGCCGAGTTCGCGCGCAGTCGGGTTCCTCGTGTCTCTCACCCTCCTCGGGGTGGGATCCGCCCTGGCGGCCGGCCGGCGGCTTCCGGACTTCTCGCTCCGCGACCCCGCGGGGCGCGTCCATACCCGCGCCTCGCTCGCGGCCGAGGGGCTGATCCTCGTGGTCACGGCCCCGACGTTGGCGAGCGAGGACGCCCAGCGCGGCTGGGACGACCACCTGCGCGCTGCGCGCCCCGCCGAGGTCCGCGGGCGGGTCGCCTTCCTCGAGGACCTCGACCAGTCCTGGTTCCCCGACATGGCCGTGCGGGCCATGCGCGAGACCTACGACCCGGGGTCCGACCCGGTCCTGCTCCTCGACCGCAAGGGGGCGATCCGGCGGGCGCTGGGCGTCGAGCGCGGCGCCACGGTGCTGCTCGTGTACGACGCCGCGGGCGAGCGCTGCCACCGCGACGCCGGCGCGCCCTCGGCGGCCGGGGCGCGCCGCGCCTGGTCGGCCCTCCTGGGCGACGTGGTCCGCGCCGACCCGACCACCCCGCCCCGGTGACGTCGGCGAGGCGACCCTGAGGTCAGTCCTCAGGGTTTCCCTGAGGGTGGCCGCTACGAACTTCGGGCTCGGCGGTGTAAGGTGCCTCAGGGCCAGAGGGCCGGGGGGTGCCGACCGTGCCGACCAGTTCGAACGCGTGCTTTCACGCGCTCGCCTCCGAGCGGGGTCTTCTGCCCGGCGGCGCCCTGGATCAGGCCCTGGCCGAGGCCGAGGCGCGAGGGCGACCGCTCGAGCGGCATCTCGTCGAGACCGGCGCCCTCGCGCGCGACGCCGCCCGCGAGCTCGAGGTCCTGCGCTCGCGCCTGGCGCGCGCCTGCGCCGCCTGCCGCAAGCTGACCTACCTGCTCCCCGGTCGCGCCGAGGCCGACACGCCGTGCGAGCACTGCGGCGGGGCGCTCTCGCCCCCCCAGACCGCGCCGCGGTCGGGCGCGCACCCGGCGCCCGCGCCGCCGTCGGGCAGCGCGCACCCGGCGCCCGCGCCGAGGTCGAACGCGCACCCGGCGCCCGCGCCGCGGTCGGGCTGCACCCGGCGCCCGCGCCGCGGTCGGGCGCGCACCCGGCGCCCGCGCCGGGTCGGGCGCGCACCCAGCGCCCGCGCCGAGGTCAGGCACGCACCCGGCGCCCGCGCCGCGGTCGAACGCACCCGGCGCCCCGCGCCGGAGTCGGGCGCGCACCCGGCGCCCGCGCCGCGGTCGGGCGCGCACGCGGCGCCCGCGCGCCGCTCACGGGCGCGCAGCCGGCGCCTGCGCCGCGGTCGAGGCGCGCACCCGGCGCCCGCGCCGCGCGGGCGCGCCGCCGGCCGCGTCGCCGGCCGCGCCGCCGCACGCCGCCGGCCGAAGAGCGGCCCCCCGCGCTCCTGGACGACCACGAGGACGACGGGCCGCCGCTGCCCGCGCACCTGGGCGCGACCCGCATCGAGGCGGTCCTGGCCGAGGACCCGCGGGTGATCGTCTACGCCGGCCGGATCGGCGACACGCGCGTGGCGGTGCGCGCCCTGCGGCCCGACCGCGCCGCGCGCCGGCGCGAGGTCGACCGGTTCTTCTGTCAGGCCCAGGCGGCGGCCCCCTGCGGCCTCGAGCCGCTCGACCTCGGCGTCGACCCCTTCGGCGCGCCGTTCCTGGCCGTCCGTCGCCCCGACGACCTCGACCTCGGCCCCGCGCTCCTGGGCCTCGACGTCCTCTTCCAGCCGAGCGACCTCGGCCACGTCTCGTCCACGGACACCGACACGGGGATCTTCGAGCGCCTGAACCGGCAACGGCAGGAGCTCCTGCGCAAGGTGAACGAGTGCTCGCGGCAGCGCGACCGCTGCGTCGGCCGCTACGTGCTCCTCGAGCCCATCGAGCACGGGCCCGGGACGCTCTGGCGCGGCTGGGACACCGACCAGAACGAGGTCGTCGACGTGCGCGTGCTCGACGCCGCCCGGGCGGCGCCCGGGGGCCGCCTCGCGCGCGAGCTCGACGAGCAGCTCGTGGCGGCGGAGCGGCTGCGTCACGCCAGCCTCCAGCCGCTCCGCGACCACGGCGTCGACGGGGGGCGCCTGTTCCTCGTGCGCGACCACGTCGTGGGCGCGCCGCTCTCGCCGAGCACCCCGCTCGAGCAGCTCGTGTCGCAGGTCCAGCAGGCCGCCCAGGCGCTCGGCTACGCCCACGGCCTCGGCTGCGCCCACGGCGGGCTCCACCCGGGCAACGTGCTCGTGCGCGGCGACCGCAGCGTCGTCGTCGTCGACTTCGGCCTGGCCGCCGCCGCCGCGGCCACCGGCGAGGCCGGGATCGCCTGGCGCGTGGCCCGCGCCGGCTGCGCCCCGCCCGAGTGGGTCGCCGAGCGCGCCGACGACGCGGCGGGCGACCTGTACGCGCTGGGGGCGCTCCTGTTCCGGGCCGCCGCCCTGCGCCTGCCGGAGCAGCCCGCTCCGCCTGGCGCCCCGGACGTCCCGAGCGACGTCCTGGCGATCGCCGAGCGCTGCCTGGCGGCGGCGCCCGCCGAGCGCTACGCGGGCGCGCTCGACCTCGTGCGCGACCTCGAGAAGGTGCTCGCCGGTCAGGAGCCGGCCGCGCGCACGCCGCGCGCGCCGGCCGCCCCGCCGTCGGTCACGCCCGCCTCGGTCGTCGACACCCTCTCGGGCGTGTTCAAGCGCTGGCTGGGGCGCTGACCGGCCACTCGCTGACGGTCAGGCGCCCGCGCCCCGGGGAGCGCCGGCCTCGATTACGATCGCGGCATGCTCGGTCTCGGCCCCGCGGAGGAGCAGCGGCACTGCTGGCTGTGCGAGCGGCCGACGCCGCCCGAGGCGCTGTTCCCCGTGGACGTCCCCGGCGTCGACGCCCCGCCCGGGCGCGCGTGCCGCGCCTGCCGCGACGACTGGGAGGCGCAGGGCCGCCGCCTCGAGCCGTTCGAGCCGCGCTTCCGCCCCGGCCTCGGCCACCGCTGGACGACCCCGCTGGCCGGCGACGCCTGGGCCCTGCGCCGGGAGGTGCTGCCCGGCGTGGGCGAGGACCCCTGCCCCACGCGCGCCGACGCCGCCCGCGCGCTCGACCCGCTGCGCGCGCGCCTCGCCGCCGGCGGCGCGCGCCCGACCGAGCGCGACCTCGTCCGTGCCCTGGCGCTGGCGGTCGTGGCCGAGGAGGAGCTGGCGGCCTGGCCGCAGGTCGAGCGGGCGGCGTCGGCGGCGTCCGACGAGGTCGGGGCGCTCGTCGGGCTGTATGCGCACCAGCAGGCGCGCGTGCGCCTGGCGCGGCTCACGGGGGAGCTCGTGCCGCTCGTGGGCCACGGCGGGCTCGTCTCCGAGCTCGACCCGCGCCGGCTCGCGGGCGACCTGTGGCTGCGCGTCGAGGGCGCCGCGCGCCACGTCCTCGAGCGCGACCGGCAGGTGTGGACCCTGCTCGAGGCGGCGCGCATGGCCTACACGCTCGTGCTGCCCGGCTCGGCGCGGGCGATCGCCACGCCGCTGCAGGCGCGCGTGGCCGTGCTGCGCGCGACGCTCCTCGTCGAGCGCGGCGACCTGCGCCCGGGCGCCGCCGACCGCGCGCCCTCGCGCGAGCCCGACGACCTCGAGCGGGCGCAGGACTGGCTGCGCGCCCTCGCCGAGCGCGCCGCCGCGCCCGGGGCGCCCGACGCGCTCCAGGACCCGCGGCTGCCGCTCCTGCGCGCGCTCGTCGAGGGGCTGCGCGGCAACGCCCGCGGGCTCCAGGCGCACCTGGAGGAGGCGGCGGCCTGGGTGGCGCGGCGCCCGCCCTCGCCCGAGCGCGACGCGCTCGAGCTCGTGATCCAGCAGGACCGCTACGCCCGCCACGCGCAGGTCCAGCACACGGGCGACGCGGCCCTGGCGGCCCTGCGCCGCTGCCTGGCCCTGCGCCCGGACGACCGGGGGCTCCTGCTCGAGCTCGGGCGCGTCTACCTGCGGCGCGCGCAGCCCGGCGTGGCGCGCGAGGTGCTCGAGCGCTCCCCGGGCGCGGCGGTCGACGACGCGCTCGTCGACCGCGCCGTCCACGACGCGCTCGCCGCGGCCCGCGTCGAGCTCGAGCGCCTGCGGCGCGCCGGTCCCGACGTCAGCTCCGGCGGCCCCGACGGCCTCCCCGACGGCCTCGACGGGCGGCTCCTGCACGCGGCCTGCCTGGCGCGCCTGGGGCAGCCGCGCGAGGCGCTGGCCCTGCTCGACCCCGAGGCCCTCCTCGACGACGGCGGCGCGCCGCTGCGCGCCGAGGCCCTGCACCTCGCCGGGCGCCTCGCCTGGGAGCTGGGCCGCGACGACGAGGCGACCGCGCTCCTCTCCGCCGCCTGGGCCCACGGCGACCGCGACGAGACCCGGCGCGCCCGCCGCGCGCTCGTCCACGTCCTCCTCCAGCGCCTGCGCGAGCGCGTGCTCGCCCTGGCCGCGCCGGCCGCGACCTGGGACGACGAGGGCGACCTCGGCCCGACGCGGGCGCTCCTGCGCGCGGTCGTCGAGGTCCTCGGGCCGCACGCGGCGGCGCTGCGCGAGGAGCTCGCCGGCGGCGCCCTGGACGTGCTCTGCGCGTTCCTGATCGTCGAGCTCTCGACCCAGGAGGACCGCGCCCGCCTGCGCCAGGAGGAGGTGCCCATGCTGGCCGAGATGGCGCACGTGGGCTTCGGGCCGAGCCGCCTCGACGGCGCCCTCGGCGCGTCGGCGGCCGCCTCGAGCTTCCTGGCCTGCCGCGCCCTGCACGCGCGCCGCGTCCCCGAGGCCGTGCGGCAGGACCGGCGCGCGCGCGACGCCGGCGGCCCGGCGCTGCCGCTCGAGCTCCTCCTGCGGGCGCTGGCCCTCGTGCGCGCGGGCGGCGAACCGGCCCGGCGCGAGGCGCTGGCCGCCGTCGTGGCGCTGTTCGGGGCGTGGGAGTAGTCGTGAGGCCCGCGGCGGCGAAGAGCTCGAGCGCAGGCCCCGGCGTCCCTGTCGCCCTGGGCCTCCTCGCCGCCCTGACCCTCGCCGGCGTCAACGCCGTCGTCCTGGTCCGGCCCGACGCGCCCGCGCCGCCGCTCCCGGCCCCGGCGCCCGACGCCGCCGTCGTCGCCGGCGTCACCGAGGTCGCCGTCGTCACGATGACCAACGACAACCGCTTCGAGCCGCTGCGGGTGACGATCCGCGCCGGCGAGGCGGTCGAGTGGCGCAACACGTCGCTCGTCCTGCACAGCATCACCACCGACCCCGAGCGCGCGGTGCGCAAGGACAACGTCGCCTCGCCGGCCGGCGCGGCGCCGTTCTTCTCGGGCGACCTGTACGAGGGCGACGTGTACCGCCACACGTTCGTCGTGCCGGGGACCTACAAGTACCTGTGCCAGCCGCACGAGGCGCACGGGATGGTCGGCTGGGTGGACGTCCTGCCCAGGTGAACGCTACGGGTGCGCCGCGAGCACCATCGTCAGCGAGCGCGGGCCGTGGCGCCCCTCGTGCTCGATCGTGACCTCGAAGGCCTCCGGCGTGAGGGGCACGACGAGCTCGACGGGCCCGTCCGGCGCGCCGGCGACGACCAGGCGCGTCGGCGAGACGACCTCCAGGACCGGGTAGGCCCCGAGCGGCCCGCCGGCCGGGCCGGTCACGAGCAGCGTGTGCGCCAGCCGGCGCGGGACCGGGCGCGCCGCGTCCCAGGGGGCGGAGGTCAGGTCCAGGACGCCCGCCGCCAGCGTCCCCTGGCCGCGGAGCGCGAAGCGGGCGCCCGTGCTGGCGGAGGGCAGGGCCGCGGCGGCGCCGCGGAGGAACGCGTGCGGCTGGGTGACGTCGTCCGTCACCCACGCGTGCGCCACGCGGAGGCCGCGCACCCGCGGCAGGACCAGCTCGAGCGGGTCGGTGGCCGGGGTGAGCGCCTGGGCGGCGACGTCCCAGCGCTCGGTGACCCGGCGCGTGAGCGGGGCCAGGCCGTCGGCGTCGCGCGGGCCCAGGCGCACGGTCACCCGCACCGGGAGCGACCCCGTCCGGGCGCCCTCGAGGGTCACGAACGTCAGCACGTCCTCCGCGCCGCCCGCCGCCCCGTCCGCAGCGTCGACCGCCTCGAGGCGCGGCTCCCAGCCGGCGAGGCGCGCGGGCTGCAGCCCGCGCAGGTCGCGGCCCAGGCGCTCGAACGCGAAGCGCAGCTCGTTGGCGGTGGCGATCTCCTCCAGGCTGCGGTCGTAGAGCCGCCGCGCGACCATGAAGATGTAGCTGGCCGTGGCCACGAGGATCGTGGCCAGGGCCAGGGCCACCATGAGCTCGACCAGGGTGACGCCGCCCGCGCGCTCCGGCCGGCCACCGCGCGCGGGCCTCATCGGCGCCGCTCCGCGCAGCGGACGAGCGAGAGCAGGGCGAACGCCGTCGCCTGGGACGGGTCGTCCTCGTTCATGACGGCGATGTCCCCGGCCCACGAGCCGTCGAGCCGCTGGAGGGAGACGAGGCGCCGGGTCACCTCGTGGCGCCAGCGGATCGCCTCGCCGTCCGCCGCGGTCAGCGTCTCGACCCCGGCGCGGGTCAGCGCGTCGGTCAGCGCGTCGAGGTAGTAGTAGAAGATCCCCCGCTCGAGGACGCCGTCGTTCCCCGGCGGGAAGCCAGGGTTCACGCGCAGCGAGAAGTTCCGGCCCAGCCAGCCGACGGCCTGGCCCACGCGCGGGTCGTCGGGCGCGACGCCGAACCAGAGCAGGGCGCGGAGCCCGTCGGCGGTGGCGCTGCCGTAGGAGCGGAACACGATCCGGCCGCTGGGGAACACGCGGCGCCCGGCCTTCGAGTCGCGCGGCGCGAAGCCGAAGCCCCCGTCGAGCAGCGCCTGCTCCTCCTCGGGCGCGTCCGGGCGGGGGAGGTTCTGGGTCCGCTCGAGGAAGGTGACCGCCTGCGCGGCCGTCTTCGAGCCCGGCGCCAGCCCCGCGAGCGCCAGCGCCTGCGCGGCGTAGGCGGTCGCCGAGACGTCGGCCCGGATCGTGGCCGGCCGGTTCTGGTCGAAGTAGTTCCACGCGCCGAAGCGCGCGAAGTCGTACTCGGAGATGTCGTCGTCCTCGTCGAGCTGCGCCGCGACGAGGAAGCGCCGCAGGGCCTGCGCGGCCTCCTCGTGGCCGCCGAGCCGTGAGAGCGCCTGGAGCGTGAGCGTGCTCGCGTAGGTGCGGTGGTGGACGCGGTCGGGGGCGCCCACGATCGCGCCCTCCTCGGTCAGGTGGCGCAGGAGCGCCGCCACCCCCGAGTCGATCGCCGCCGCGTGGGCCTGGCGCAGGCCGGCCGGCAGCTCGGCCAGGGCGCGCACGCACAGGGCGCCGAGGGCCACGTCGGCCCCCAGCTCCTCGCTCCCCTTGCGCGTCCAGCCGCCGTCCGCCTGGCGGCCGACGAGCGAGGCGGCGCCCTTGATGAGCGCCTGCGGGACGAGGACGTCCGGGTCGAAGGCCACGACCTTCAGCGTGACCTCCCGCCGGGACCCGTCGGCCGACACGACCTGGAGGCGCAGGGCGTCGCCCGGCCGGCGGGCGTCGAGGACGCCCTGGAGGTAGTCGGGGCCGGGCGCCTCCTTGCCCTCGATCCGCGAGATCCCTTCGCCCGGCTCCAGCCCCGCCTCGGCGGCGGGCGAGCCGGGGACGACGCTGCGCACGACGATCGTCGCCCCGGCGGGCGCGAGCGGGCTGGCCGGACCGTAGACGAGCCCCACCCAGCCCTGGACCTCGTCGGCCGCGGCAGGGGCGGGGGCCGGCGCCGGCTCGGCGGGCGGCGGCGGGGGCTGGGGCGCCGGTGCCAGGGGGGGGCGCTCGGGCGGGCGCGGGGCCGACGCCGGCTCGGGCGGGCAGCCGCTGAGGGTCGCCACCCCCGCGCAGAGACAGGCGAGCAGTCGGCCGCGGGCACGCACGAGACCACCCCCTCGATCGCCCGCATGGTGGCGCCGGCGGGCGCGGCGCACCAGGTCGGGACCCGGGATCACGGAGGGTCCCGCGTCCCCTCGACCACCTGCAGCCGCGGCAGGAGCAGCACCGTGAACCCCTCGAGCACGGGCGTGGTCGTCCCGTCGCCGACCAGCGTCACCGACACGGGCACCACGCGCCCGTGCGTCTTGTCCGGCACCGCCAGCGCCTCCGCGTCGGCGCCGACGAGCGCCTGCGGGGAGGTCACGACCCCGGCGCCGAGGACCAGGCTCGCCTCGCAGCCGGGCGGCACCTCGACCTCCGCCGAGATGCTCCCCACCTCGTGGTAGAGGCCCACCGGCAGGTTGAACGTCGCGGGCAGCCGCCCGGTGTTGCGCTCGTAGCGAAGCTCGCGGTTGCGGGCCACGGCCCCGCCCGCGCCCACCGGAGAGGCGTAGACGAACACGTCGTCGAGCGTCGCGTTCGTGTAGCGGGCCAGCGGGGCGGCGCTGGTCAGGCCGGTCGAGTGAACGTCCTGCCCCGCGGCCGGGGTGATCGTGTAGCCGCCCACGAGCACGCCGGGGGTCGTCGGGACGGAGACGCTCCGGCCGGCGTGCCACTGCACCGAGCTCCAGGCCCGCGGGAGCATGGCCGAGTAGTCGAACGGGTCGAGCGCGCCGGCGGACGAGCCGTCCACCCACAGCGTCACGCCGTCGTTGGGCACGTGCCCGCTGGTGAGCGGCTCGCCCCGGGCGGCCGCGGCGAAGTCCTGCAGCGTATGGCGCCACGAGACCGTCACGTGGTGCCACTCGCCGGGCTGCCAGTGGCCGATGTTCTGCTGCCGCTCCGAGAGCGCCAGGACGAAGCGCGACACGGCGCCGGCGCCGTCGCCCCAGTAGAACCACGTGGCCCGCAGCCGCCCGCGGAAGCGCTCGACCTTGATCGTGGCGCCGGTCCGCGCCGGGATCGTGTAGCCGTCGAGGTCGACGAGGCTCCGCAGCGCCGGCGTCCACGCCGGGGTGTCCTCGATCACCACGCAGAGCAGCGCCTCGTCGGTGCCCAGGGTCTGGTCGGCGGCGAGCTTCACCCAGAGCTCGAGCGACCCCTGCTGCGCGAGCGACGCGGGCGGGGCGCCGGACTTCAGGTCCGCGCCGTCGCGGGCCCAGTCCTGCCGCCAGACGACCACGCCGTCGGGCGCGAACACGCCCCCGCGGCGCAGGGGCTCGGGCGCGCGGGTGAAGGTGAACGGGCCGCCCGGACCCGCCCGGCTGCGGAACGTGCTCGAGAGGCCCGGCAGCGCGTCGGGCGGGACGCCCGGCCACTCGGTCGTGAGCCGGATGTGGCCGTCGTTGCGGTCGGCCGCGCTCGGCACGTCGTCGCGCGGGACCAGCTCCGGCATGCTCTGGTAGGTCGTGCGCTCGGGGAAGACCCACATGGCCTCGAGCTGGGCCTGCGTGGTGAAGTGGAGGGGGGTGAACACCCGCACCACGCGCTCGACCTCGGCGTCGGCCAGGACCTGGCCCGTCCCGTCGGTGATCCAGCCCTGCGCCCGCACCTCGAGCACGCCCGACCCGCCGAGCGACAGGCCCGTGGTGAACCTGGTGAGCGACAGCTTGTCGACCAGGCCGCCCGGGGTCCGCCGCGTGGCGTCGGGGTTGTAGCCCATGAAGCGCGCGTCGCCGTGGGCCAGGGCGAGGACCAGGCCTCGCTCGTCCGGCGCGAGCACGCTCGCCGGGAGGTCGGCCAGGAAGGCGTCGAACTGCGCCCACGAGCGGAACGGCCCGCCGTAGGCCGGTCGGGTGGCGTAGTCGATCCCGGCGCCGCCGACGGTCCGGCCGCGGCAGGCCACGATCTCGCGCGCGAGGCGACCCGGGTAGGTGATCGTGAAGGCCCCGCCCGCGCCCACGCGCCCGCGCTGGGCGCGGAAGTCGACGCGCAGCCACTCGGACGGCGGCCCCACGCCCTGCGCCAGGATCGGCCGTCCCTCGACCTGGGTGAGGATCGCCTCGAGCACGACCTGCGGCGCCGCGTTGACGTTCACGGGCGAGAGGGCCATCTGCGGCACGTCGTAGGCCCAGGGCAGGTCCCCGGCGCCGGTCCCCCGGGGCGCGAGGCGCGGCGTCGCGTGGACCGTGATCAGGTCGCGGACGGCGCGCCAGCGCGCCTCCTCGGGGTCGTCGGGGTAGAGCTGCACGAAGACCCGGTGCAGGTCCTCACGCGAACGCAGCCCGCCGCGCGCGTCGCGGGCGGCGAGGAGCGCCGTGACCTCGGCCGCCTCGAGGCCCACCGCCTCCAGGGCGAGGTTCAGGCCCGGGGTCGTGAGGTTGACGTCCAGCTTGCTCGCCGCGTCGAGCGACAGGACCTCGACCCGGTCGGCGCCGCCGAACGCGTTCGAGGCCATGGCGTGGCCGCGCGGCGCGGCGGGGTCGGTGGGCGGCGTGGGGAACACGGCCCCCGTCGCCCACCAGTCGGTCGCCTCGGTCCAGGTGCGCCGCCGGGCCGCCGCGCGCGCCTCCCCGCACGCCTGGGCGACGCCGGCCTCGGCCAGCGCGGCGGCCTGGACCTGGAGGCGGGTGTTCGCGCTGGCGAGCCGCTCGAGCCGCGTCAGGTTCACGAACGAGAGCGCGAACACCGACAGCAGGACGAGGATCGACAGCGCGAACAGGAGGGCGAAGCCGCGGCGGCGCCCCTCCGTCACGCGAAGGGGGGCCGGCATGAGGGCCTCGCTAGCCGACGAAGTCCGCGCCCCGGACGTCAGGCGCCTGGTAGCTCTGGATGATCGAGACGGCCGCGTCGAGCAGGAAGTACTCCAGCTCGCCGCCGCCGGTCACCGTCCCCAGGTAGTTGCCGTTCGAGTCGGTCACCGTGCCCGTCGTCGTGTCGCCCGACGTCGTGCTGGTGATCGTGATCCCGAAGCCGTCCGGCCCCGTGATCGTGACCCAGTAGGAGTCGTTGCCGAAGTTGACCCAGCTGTTGTTGTTGTCGTCCCAGCCGCTCTCGCCGCCGGTCGCCGTGAAGCTCCCGCCGAACTGACCGCCGTTCGAGTGGTTCGTCGTCGGGTTGTAGTTGCCGTCGTAGGACTGGACGTCGTTGCCGCCCAGCCAGTCGTTGATCATGTTCGCCGCGGCCGTCCCGTGGGACGAGCAGGCCATGGCGGGCACGCTCAGGAAGAGCGCCAACCCGAGTGTGACCCCTGTGACCGTCTTCCTCATGCTTCTCGACCCTCCAGGGAGGTGATGGCAGGGTCCCCCGGGGAAATCAAGTCGACCGTTCCCGTCACCTTCCGCCCGGGTCCTGCGTGCGCTGGTGCGGCGCGTCGAGCACCTTGAGGCTGTCGCACATCTGCGTGAAGAGCGGCTCGAACCGCGCCTCGAGCCCCTCCTCGGCGATGCACACCAGCGCGTAGGTGCGCTTGTGCCAGCGGCAGAAGAGGGCGTACTGGATCACCGCGTAGCGCTTGCCGCCCTGCGTGCTGCGGAACCGCAGCTCGAGGCCGGGGCGCACGCCGCCGGGCATGGTCGGGTCGGGCGCGCGCAGGCGGCGGGCCTTCTTCAGCTCGAAGCCCGGGTGCGTGTTGCGGACCATGGCCTCGTCGAGCGCCGCCAGCTCGTCGAAGCTGTCGGCCATGGGGTGGTCGTGCAGCTCGATGCCGGCGGCGACCTTGCCCGTGAACTCCTGGCCGGGCGGCAGGATCCTGAGGCGCACGGTGGGGCGCACGGGGCTGACGTCGAACGCCCAGCCGGCGGGCTTCTTGACCTCGAACTTCGCCACCGTGCTGCGGAACAGGTCGCCCTGCGCGTCCTCCAGGCGCTCGGGGACGTTGCCGTCGATCAGCCGCCACTCCTGCGGCGGCGCGCCGAGCGCCGCGTAGCCGGCCGCCGCGAGCGCGCCGACGTTGCGGCGCAGCTCGTCGAGCGAGAACCCGCCCTTGGCGGCCGCCTCGCGGGGCGGCTGCTGGCCGAGGTTGCCGTAGATCGCCAGGGTGAACGCCGCGTGCATGCGGTCGAGCGAGGTGATCAGCTCGGCCAGGACGGGCTCGAGCGTGGGGAAGTAGCTGATGAGCACGTACTCGCCCAGCTGCTGCAGGTCGAAGCGGACCGCCGCCAGGCCGGGCACGAGCTGGTCGTCGCTGAAGCTCGTCCACTCGCGCTCGACCGCGCGCACCTCGCGGGCGGGGACCTCGCGCGGGAAGGTGCGGCGCGCCGCCATGGTGCGCACGGTCACGGCCGAGCCCCACTGGTCGAGCGCGCCCTTCAGCATGCGCAGGTCCTCGAGCACCCCGAGGTAGCGGCGCCGGAGCTTCTCGCGCTCGGCGGCGGCCTCCTCCGGCGTGCCGACCTGCAGGCTGCGGGAGGCCGGGGCCACCCGCAGGGCGCTGAGCCGCTCGGCGAGCGTCTCGCGCTGCACCGACGAGTCGATCGACGCGACCGCCTCGTAGGTGCCCGGGAGCACCCGCCGGCGGTAAGGGCCGAGGCGCGCGGTGAAGCGGCCGCCCCCCACCTCCACGAACTGCTGGGCCGCGTCGCCGCCCCCCAGGCGCAGGACGACGCGCACGCGCGCCCGGTCGGGGACGTCGGGCGCCGCGCCCGCGACGACGAAGGCGACGCCCTGCTCGCCCCGCTCCAGGTCCGCGCGGTCCACCGTCAGGGCGACGGCGCCCTGGCCCCAGGCTGCCGCGGCGGCTGGCAGCAGGAGCGCCGGACCGATCGCCGCTCGGATCACCGCCCGGCTCACCACCGCCCGAGCCCTCGACCGCTCCACGGGGCACCTCGGGGTCGGCGCGCGCCCGCGCGACGGACGACCCGGCGCATGGTGGCACGGCCGCCCGGCCGTGTCGAATGGCCGGGCCGAGGCGACCCGGCTAGACTCCCGCGCATGGCCACCCGCCAGGACCTCGCGTTCCTGCGATACGCCGCGGGCGCGGGGCTGATGACGACGCCGGGGGCCCAGGGCTGCCTCCGTGCGCTCGAGGAGGCCCTCGCCCGCGGGCGGCAGGTGAGCGCCGCCGCGCTCGCCGTGGAGCTCGGGCTCCTCGACCAGGCGACCGCGCGCCAGGCGGTCGCCGCGAGCCTCGCCGCGGCCGCTCCGCCGCCAGCCGGCACGGTCCAGCTGCCCCCGGGGAGCGTCCTCCCGCTCCCGCCGCCGGCTCCCACGGTCAAGCTCTCCGCGCTGACCGCGCCGCTCCCGCTGCCGAGCGGCGCCGCGGACGCGGCCTGCCGCACGCTCCTCGACGACGACGTCGTCCCGCTCCCCGGGGCGGGGGAGGCGGCCTGCCGCACGCTGCTCGCCGACGACGTCGTCCCGCTCCCGGAGGCGGGGGAGGCGGCCTCCCGCACCTTCCTCGACGACGAGGTCGTCCCGCTCCCCGGGGCGGGCGAGGCGGCCTGCCGCACGCTCCTCGGGGACGACGTCGTCCCGCTGCCCGAGGCGGGGGAGGCGGCCTGCCGCACCTTCCTCGACGACGAGGTCGTCCCCTTGCCGGCGCCGGCGCTCGACGCGGGCGTCACGCTCCTGGGCGAGGACGACCCGCTCCCGCTCCCCGGGGCGGGCGGCGCGACGGTCCTGCTCCCGCCGGGGAGCGCGCCGGTCGCGCTGCCAGGGGCGCTGCTCGACGACGACGACGCCGACGCGCCGGTCGTCCTGCCGACGACCTCCTCGGCGTTCGCGCCCGCGCCGACCTCGACGACCTCCTCGGCGTCCGCGCCCGCGCCGGCCCCGCGGCCCGCGACCACGCCGGCGCCCGCGACCGCGCCGGCGCCCCAGGCAGAGGCCGACGCCGCGAGCAGCGCTGGCGCGGCGATCGCGGCGGCGGTCCGGGAGCCGGCGGCGCCCGCGCCCGCCGCCCGGCCGCCAGCTGCGTATCGCCAGCCGACCGGCGACCTCCTCGGCGTCCGCGTCCGCGCCCGCGCCTGCCTCGCGCGGCGGGCCGGTCTACCTCGTCGCGGCGGGGCTGGCGATCGTCGTCATGGTCGGCGGCGCCGTCGCCAGCCGACCCGAGCGCCGCCCCGAGCGCCGCGACGGCCCGACGCCGGACGCGGTCGAGCGACCGGCGCCGCCGCCGATCGCCGTGGGTGTCGCCGTGGCCCCCGCGGCGCCGCCGCGGGAGGGCGGGCCGGGCCCCGAGGCGCTCCTCGTCGCCCACGCCGACCAGGTCAGGGCCCTGATCGCCCAGCGGCGCTTCCGCGAGGCGCGCGCCCTCGACGAGGCGCTCCCGCCGGCGACGCTCGCCGACGGGCGGCGTCGGGAGCGCGTCGAGGCGCTGCGGCGGCAGCTCGACGACGCCCACCGGGCCGCCGTGGCCCGCGAGCGCCGCGCGGCGCTGGACCTCGTGCGCGACGGCGACGTGTCGCTCGCCCGGCGGGTGGTCCGCGAGGCCCTCGCCTGGGCGCTCGACGACGCGCGCGCCCAGCTCGCCCGCGACCTCGACGAGGCGCTCCGGCAGCGGAGCGCGCCGCTCCTCGCCCTCGCGGCGGCGCGGGAGGTGGACCCGGACGGGCTCGAGCAGCGCGTCCGCGCGCTCCTCGGCGAGGACGGCTGTGACGCCGTCTTCTTCCCCAACGGGGCGGTCGCGCTGGACTACGGCCTGACCCCCGCGGCGCTGGCCCGCGACCTGCGCCTCGTCGGCGCCGACGTGGAGGGGGGCCCGCGCGTCGACGCGAGCGGGCGCGGGCTCACGCTGGTCCACGTCCTGCCGCTGGCGCAGACGTGCGAGGTGGCGGTCGACCTGGAGGCGCTCCGCGTGGGCCCCCGCGGCCACGTGGCCCTGGTGGTCGGGGCGCCGACGGCGAAGCCCACCCAGCTCACGCCGGGCGTCGGCTGGGACGGGGTCGCGGTGCACGTCACCGCCGAGGGCCGGCTCGTGCGCGACCCCGGCGAGCCGCCCCCGGTGGCGGCCGGGGCGGTCGTGCGCGTGCGCATCGACGTCACGCCGGGGCCGGCCCCGGGGATCACGCTGGACGGCGTCGTCGAGGACCGCAAGGCGGTCGCCCGCCACGAGGTCGAGCCCCGCGCCTGGCCCGCGCGGCGCGGCTCCGCGGGCCGGGTCGCGCTCGTCCTCCGGGACGTCGACGTGCGCGTGCGGTCGCTCCAGGTGCGCGGCCTCGTCGATCCCGACGCGCTCCCCGCGCGCTGATCAGCGCCCCTGCTGCGGCGGCCGGGGACCCAGCCGCTGCTGGAGCACCTGCTCGACCCCGTCGATCACCTGCGGGCCCGGGCCGACCATGCCCATGCGCCCCTCGGGGTCGACGAGCGCCAGGTAGGGGACGAGCTCCACGCCGTAGGCCTGGGCGATCGCGCCGTCGGCGTCGAACACCATGCGCCACGGCCAGCGGTGCTCGCCGGCCATCGCTCGCTGCGCCTCGGCCGTGTCGTTGCCCAGCGAGACGCCGACGGCGACGATCACCAGCCGCGGGTCCTGCGCGTGGCGCCGCTGCAGGGCGACGATCCGGTCCTGCAGGAGCTCGCGGCTCGCCGGGTTGTGGCTGGCCCAGAAGACGAGGAGGACCGCCTTGCCGCGGAGCTCCTCGAGCGAGACCCGCGGGCCGCCCTCGATCAGGGACGGCGCCGAGAACGCCGGCGCCGGCGCGCCGGGCTTGAGGTTCAGCCGGGCCTCGATCCGCTGCATGATCCGCGCCAGCTCCGGCGGGACGCGCGGCAGGCCGCGGAGCTGGGCGATCCGCGCCCGGACGGCCTCCTCGGGCGCGCGATGCCGCTCCGCCAGCAGGAGCCACAGCCCCCCCGCGCGGTTCACCTGCTCGGCCGTGCACGCCTGCAGGTGCGCGTCGAGGAACGCGCCGCACTCCTTGAACAGCTCCTCGTAGAGCTTCGGCTTGCTCGGCGCGGGCGCGCGCTGCACCTCGACGATCTTCAGCTCGAGGGCGGTGTAGGCCTTGTCCGCCTCCGACTCCTGCGCCGCGGCGGGCCAGGCGAGCAGCAGGGCGAGCGCGGGCGCGAGGGCACGCAGCGGCGAGCGGGACACGGGCGCCTCCAGTCAGGAGACGGTAGCCGCCCGGCCAGGGCCGGTCGAGCGTCGACCCCGCCGCGGTCACGAGGCCGCCGGGCCGTGATACGAGGGAGTGGGCGCGCTGGCGCCACACCGGAGGCGGCTCATGCGGTTCCTGCATCCCGAGCGCGACGAGGGCCTCGAGCTGAGCCTCGACGACGTGTTCATCGTGCCCGGCAGCTTCGAGGGCGGCTCGCGCCTGGGCGTCGACCTGACGCCGCACGACTTCCCGGGCGGCTCGCACCCGGTCGTCTCCGCCAACATGAACGCCGTCACGGGCAAGCGCATGGCCGAGACCATGGCCCGCCTGGGCGGCCTGGGCGTGCTGCCGCAGGACATGGACCTGCGCACGGTCGAGCGGATCGTGGGGCACCTCAAGGAGGCCCACCCGCGGATCGACACGGCGCTGATCGTGACGCCGTCGGCCACGCTGCGCGACGTGCAGGGGATCATGCGCAAGCGCTCGCACGACATGGTCGTCGTCGCCGACGACGACGGGCGGCTCGTCGGCGTGATCACGCAGGCCGACCTGCGCGAGCGCGACCAGTACACGCCGGCGCACCGCCTCGTCTCGCGCACGCTCGTGACCCTCACCCCGGAGCTGACCAACCGCGAGGTGTTCGAGCTGCTCGACCGCAGCCACGTCAAGGCGGCCCCGGTCGTCGACGCCGAGCGGCGCGTCCTGGGCGTGATCACGCGCGACGACGCGGTGCGGCTCGAGCTCCTGCGCCCCGCGCTCGACGGGCGCGGCCGCCTCATGGTCGCGGCCGCCCTGGGGATCGCGTCCGACGTCGGCGAGCGCGCGCGGCGCCTCCTCGACCTGGGCGTCGACGCGCTGGTCCTCGACACGGCCCACGGCTTCCAGCGCCGCATGCTCGAGGCCGTGCGCGCCGTGCGCGACCTGCTCGGCGGCGCGCGGCCGCTGATCGCCGGCAACGTGTGCACGGCCGAGGGCACGCGCGCGCTGATCGAGGCCGGCGCGGACGTGATCAAGGTGAACATCGGCCCCGGCGCCATGTGCACCACGCGCATGCAGACCGGCGTCGGGCGGCCCACGTTCAGCTCGGTGCTCGACTGCGCGCGCGAGGCGCGGCGCCACGGCAAGCAGGTGTGGGCCGACGGCGGCGTGCGCTACCCCCGCGACGTGGCCCTCTACCTGGCGGCCGGCGCGTCGCGCGTCATGGTCGGCACGCTCCTGGCCGGCACGTTCGAGAGCCCGGGCGACATCCACGACGACCGCGACGGGCGCCTCTACAAGGTGAACTACGGCATGGCGAGCGGGCGCGCCGTCGAGGACCGCGCCGGCGAGCTCGACGCCTTCGAGCGGGCCAAGCGCGGCTTCTTCCGCGAGGGGATCTCGTCCTCGAAGGTCTACCTGCACGAGGGGCGCGAGAGCGTGGGCGCCCTGCTGGTCGAGATCATCACCGGCCTCCAGAGCGCCTGCACCTACGTGGGCGCGCGCGACCTGCGCGCCTTCCAGGAGCAGGCCGTGGTCGGCGTGCAGACGCTCGGCGGGTTCCTCGAGGGCAAGCCGCGCGGGCTGGTCAACGACTGACGTTGGGGCTCCTCCGTGGCCGCTCCGCCACGTCGCGGCCGGCCGCATCGGGGGACGCTCCGTCCCCGCGGGGGCGGCCTGCCTGGCTGGTTCTGACGGGTCGGCGGACAATGGGGAGGCGAGGGGGGACCAGTCGAGAGGAGGAGGTCATGGAAGAGACGGTCCGGCAGCTGGCGAAGCTCCTCGGAGCCACGGAGGTCGAGTGCGCGGGGCACGACGCGCATCTCAAGGTCGTGGACGAGCAGGGCGCGGAGCTTCGCCTGAGCCTCAAGGTCGGGGCGCAGCGCATGATGGCCGTGCTGGTCGATCCGTCGGGCATGACGCGGTGCTCGATCGACATGGCCCCGGTGAGCTTCGCCTTCGAGGAGCGCGAGTTCCCCGGTCGTGTGACCCTGCGCGTGGGCTATCAGCTCGTGCACCTCGACGGTCAGCCGTCCGTCGGGATCGAGGTCGAGTCGCTGGAGCTCGAGGAGCGGACCAAGAGTCAGCGGCTCGCGCTCGCGCGCGGGGTCCCGTAGCGCGCGACGTGGTCGCCGACGGGAGCCACGCGCGTGACGCGGAGTCACGGCGTGCGCGAGGGCGCGCGACCCCGTCGGCGCAGCAGGCGGCGCCGCGACGTCCGTCGGAGCCGAGCGCGGGGGGGTGAGCGTCGCGGGCGCGCGCGGGCGCCGGGCCTCGAGACGCGCGGTCGGCGTCGCTTCAGGGACGTGGGAGCCTGCTGCGCCGCCGGGATCGGCCACGGAGCAGCCCTCCCTCGATCGGCCCGCGATCGGCGTCGCCGCAGGGCGTAGGGCCGCAGCCTGCTGCGCCGACGGGGCCGCCCGCCGGCGCGGAGGACCTCGAACGGTGATCGATTCGCGAGCTCCTTCGGCGCGCGAGCCGCCGACCCCCCCGGACCTCCCGCTCCCGGAGGTCAGCCGGGTGGCCCCAGGACGGCGCGGACGGCCTCGAGCAGGGCGCCGCCCGAGAAGGGCTTCGTCAGGTAGCGGGCCGCGCCAGGGCACGCGGCGCGCACCTCGTCGCGGGCCGCGGCGCTCATGACGATCACGGGCGGCAGGCGCGGGTCGCGGGCGCGGAGGGCCGCGAGCACCTCCGGCCCGCCCATGAGGGGCATCATGAAGTCGAGCAGGACGAGGTCGGGCGCGTGCTCGGCCACGAGCTCGAGCCCCTGCCGGCCGTTGGTGGCCATGACGGCGCGGTAGCCCTCGTCCTCGAGGAGGGCGGTGATCGCCTCGGCCAGGCCGAACTCGTCGTCGATCACGACGACCGTCTTCATGAGCGTCGCTTCCCCCGCTTCGGCGCGCGCTCGGGCCGACGCCGCCGCGGCGCCTTCGGAGCGGCCGGGGGCGGCCGGGTGGGGTCGAACGGCTCGGGCTCGACGACGAGCCCTCGCCCCGCCTGGATCGTGTACTCGTGCGCGCCCGGATCGAAGGCGCTGTCGCGGACCTTGACGATCGTGAGCGTCCGCCGCGGGCGCCAGGCGTGCTCCACCTGGCGCAGGATCAGCAGGTTCTCGAACACGGCGGACATGCCGGGGATCGGCGCCTCGACGACCTCGAACAGCCGCGGCGTCTCGGCCGTGTAGAGCGTCGTGACCGCCAGCGCGCGCAGCTCGTTGGTGAGCGCGGTGAAGAACGGGCTGGCGCGGCCCGAGGGAGCGGCCTCCTGGAGGCCCGCCACCCCGTCGACGACCAGCCGCCGCACGCCGCGCCGCCGCACCGCGACGAGCAGGCGGTGCGCCAGCTCGTCCGCGAGGTTCTCCGTCGGCGGCTGCCAGAGCACGTCGAGCGTCCCCTCGTCGACGCGGCGGCGCAGGCCGAACCCGAGCGCGTCCGACTTGTCGAGGAGCAGCGGCGGCCGCTCGTAGAAGCCGAACAGGAGCCCGGGCTCCGCCGCGTCGGCCGCGGCGAGGAACTGCATGCCCAGCGTGCTCTTGCCGGCGCCCGGAGGGCCCAGGACGATCGTCGTCGAGCCGCAGGGCAGGCCGCCGCCGAGCATGGCGTCGAGCGTCGCGCAGCCGCTGCCGAGCAGCTCGGGCGGACACTCGACGTCGAGCCGCGACGGCAGGGGCAGGAGGCCCTCGAGGCGCGGGAACAGGCTCACGCCGGCCCGCGAGAGCCGGAAGGCGTGGCGCCCGCGCAGGTGGTCGCTGCCGCGGAACTTGCGCACGTGGAGCTCGCGCACGTCGCGCGCGCCGACGGGGCGGTCGAGGAGCTCGAGCACGCCGTCGACGACCGTGTGCTCCGGGTGGTAGCCCTCGCGCCCGTTGGTGAGCAGGAGCGCCGTGCAGGTCGCCAGCGCCGCGTGCGCCTGCAGCTCGTGGATGAACTTCTTCAGCTCGCGCGCCGAGGGCGCCAGCTCGCCCACGGCCACGAGGCCGTCGAGCACGAGGAGGCTGGCCCCGTGCGAGCGCACCTCGCGGCGCAGGAGGTCGAGGAGCCCCTTGAGCCCCTCCTCCTCGAGCAGGCGGAAGGCGCTCACGTAATAGATCGAGCCGGGCACGAGCTCGGGGCGGAAGAAGTCGAAGCCCTGCAGGTGCGAGAGCAGCCGCCCGTGCGACTCGGCCAGGAGCGTGACGTAGACGACCTTCCCGCCGCCGCCCGCGTGCTGGAAGCTCACGTGGTTGGCGAGGACGGTCTTCCCCGCGCCCGGCGTGCCCTGGACGATGTAGACGCCGCCGCGCAGGAGCCCGCCGCCCAGGACCGTGTCCAGCCCCGGCACGCCGGTCGGGAAGCGCTCGTCCTCGGGTCTCGTCGCCTGGCTCACGCGCCGCCTCCGGCGCCCGTCGGCAGGACGACCCGGAAGGTCGACCCCGCGCCCGGGGCGCTCTCCACGTCGACCCCCCCGCCCATGGCGGTGACGAGCTGCGACACGATCCACAGCCCCACGCCGAAGCCGGCGCGCGAGGCGTCGGCGTGGCCGCGCTCGAAGCGCTCGAACAGCCGCGCCAGGTCGGCCGGCGCGATCCCCGGCCCCTCGTCGCGCACGGTGAGCCCCGCCCGCGCGCCGCCGTCGAGGGCGGTCACCTCGACGCGCACGGGCCGCCCCTGCCCGAACTTCAGCGCGTTCGAGACCAGGTTCTCGGCCACCTGCTCCAGGCGCAGCGGGTCCCAGCGGCCGACGACGCCGGGCGCCAGGGCGCGCGCGAGGGGTGTCCGGCTGGCGGCGGCCAGCGGCTCGAGGTCGTCGAGCAGGCGGCCGACGAGGCGGCCGAGGTCCACCTCCTGCGGCTCGAGCCGCAGGCGCCCGGCGCCGAGCTGCGTCACGTCGAGGAGCACCGTGGCCCGGCGCGAGAACTGCCGGATCTGCCGGGAGAGCGCCTCGAGGCGCAGCGCCAGGCGCTCGAGGGCGCCCGGGTCCGGCGCGGCGCGGGCGCGGCGCAGGTCGAGGTCCACGACGTCGGCGAAGATCAGCATGGCGTTGAGCGGGTTGCGCAGCTCGTGGCCGGCCGCCGTCAGCAGGTCGTCGCGCGCGCGGACCTGCCCGCGCAGCCGCTCCGCCTCGTCCTCGGCGTCGCGTCTGGCGCGCTCGGCGGCCGCGAGGGCCGCCGCGAGCGCCGCTCGCTCGTCTGCTCGCGGCTCGATCACGGGCGTCGATGCTACCCCTCGCGGTGGGCGCGTGGCAGACGGCCGCTCCACGTCACCCGGGCGACTCACAGCGGCCGTCGCTTGTCATGATGTCCAGGCCATGGAGCGCGGCCCGAGCTCCGATCCGCAGTGACGCACCTGTCGCCCTCGCTCCGGCCGCTTCGCGGCCTTCGCTCGGGGATGCGCGCCACCGCTCGGTCTGCTCGCTTCGCGCTCAGATCAAGCGGTGAGCGCGGTCACCCCCGGCGCTCCAGGCCGGCGGTAGACTCGGCGCCATGAGCAAGGGCGACAAGAAGAGCAAGGCCAAGCCCCTCACGGGGTTGGCGGCGGCGCTCGTCAAGTCGGGGCACCTCGACGAGTCGAAGGCGCGGGAGCTGACGCGCGAGCAGCGGCGCGAGGAGAAGGCGCTGGGCCGCGACGGCGTCGAGCAGCGCGAGGCGGAGCGCCAGGCGGCGCTCGAGGCCCAGCGCGCGGCCGAGGCCGACGCCGCCCGCCTGCGCGAGCGGTCACGCACGGAGCGCGAGGCGCGCGACCGCGCGCGGCGCGTCGTCCACGACAACGCGCACCCGGGCGGCGAGGGCGGCTCGCGGCGCTGGTTCTTCGTCGCCCGCGGCGGCCGGGTGCTGTTCCTCGAGGTCACCGACGAGGTCGGGCGCCTGCTGGCCGACGGCAAGGCGGGGATCGTCGAGGGCTGCGAGCCCGACGCGCCGGGCGCGCACGTGGTGGTCGCGGGCGAGCGGCACCTGACGACGCTCGTCGGGATCGACCGCGACCTGGTGCGCTTCTGGAACCGGGAGCAGGCGTGAGCACGCACCAGGAGACGCTCGAGCTCGCCGGGCGGGCCGTGACCTTCGAGACGGGCGGCGTCGCGCGCCAGGCCACCGGGGCCGTGCTCGTGACCCAGGGCGACACCGTGCTCATGGCCTGCGTGGCCGCCGAGCAGAAGCCCACGCGGCTCGACTACATGCCGCTGACGACCGAGTACCGCCACCGGCACTCGTCGGCCGGGCGGATCCCGGGCAGCTACGAGCGGCGCGAGTCGCGCCCGTCGGAGCCGGAGACGCTCTGGAGCCGCCTCGTCGACCGAACGATCCGGCCGCTGTTCCCCGACGCCTGGAGCTTCGACACGCAGGTCGTGGTCACGCCGCTCTCCTACGACCCGACGACCGACGTGCCGGTGCTGGCGATCGGCGCCGCGGCCGCGGCGCTCATGATCTCGTCGATCCCCTGGGCCGGCCCGGTCGTCGGCGTGCGGGTCGCGCGGGTCGACGGCGCGCTCGTCGCCTGGCCGACGCCCGCCGACCTCGCCCGCGGCGACCTCGACCTGGTCGTCTCGGCCAACCGCGACGGGATCGTCATGGTCGAGGGCGGCTGCCGCGAGGTGGACGAGGCCACGCTCCTGGACGCCTTCGCGCTGGCCCGCGCCTCGGCCGCGCCGCTCCTCGACGCGCTCGAGCGCCTGCGCGCGGCCGCCGGCAAGCCCAAGCGCGAGGTCGCGCCCGACGCGGGCGACGCCGACCTGGCGCGGCGCGTGCGCGAGGCCGCCGAGGCGCCCCTGCGCGAGGCCCTGCGCGTGCCCGAGAAGCTGGCCCGGGCGGAGGCCGTGCGCGAGGTCAAGGCGCGCGCGCTCGAGGCGCTGGCGCTCCCCGACGAGCAGGTCGACGAGGCCGAGGAGGTCCTCGACGACCTCAAGCGCAGCCTCATGCGCCTCGAGGCCCTCGACGGCCGCCGGGCCGACGGGCGCGGCCCGGCCGAGATCCGCCCGATCGCCTGCAAGGCGGGCTGGCTCAAGCGCACGCACGGCTCGAGCCTGTTCACGCGCGGCGAGACGCAGGCGGTCGTCACCTGCACGCTCGGCACCGAGCAGGACGCGCAGTCGATCGAGACGCTCGACGGCTCGGTCACGCAGCGCTTCCTCCTCCACTACAGCTTCCCGCCCTACTGCGTGGGCGAGGTGCGCCCCCTGCGCGGCCCCGGCCGGCGCGAGATCGGCCACGGCTACCTGGCGCGCCGCGCCCTGCAGGCGGTCCTGCCGCCGATCGAGGAGTGCCCCTACACGATCCGCCTCGAGTCGCTGATCACGGAGAGCAACGGCTCGTCGTCCATGGCGTCCGTGTGCGGCGGGGCGCTGGCGCTCATGGATGCGGGCCTGCCGATCAAGGCGCCGGTGGCCGGGATCGCCATGGGGCTCGTCAAGGAGGGCGAGCGCTTCGTCGTCCTCTCGGACATCCTCGGCGACGAGGACCACATCGGCGACATGGACTTCAAGGTCGCCGGGACCGTCGCGGGCGTCACGGCGATCCAGCTCGACAACAAGCTCGGCTCGCTGCCCGACGAGGTGATGACGCAGGCGCTCTCGCAGGCGCGCGACGGGCGGCTGCACATCCTGGGCGAGATGGGCAAGACGCTCGCCGCGCCGCGCGCCGACATGGCCCCGCACGCGCCGCGCGTGGCGACGGTGCGCATCGAGAAGAACCGCATCCGCGACCTGATCGGCTCGGGCGGGCGCACGATCCGCGCCCTGCAGGAGACGACCGGCGTCAAGGTCGACATCGGCGACGACGGTCTGGTGAAGCTCTTCGGGACGTCGAGCGAGGGCCTGGCCCGCGCGCGCGCGCGCGTCGAGGACCTGACCGGCCTGCCGGAGCTCGGCCGCTCCTACCAGGGGCGCGTCGTGGCCGTGAAGCCGTTCGGCTCGTTCGTGCGCCTGTTCGAGGGGATCGAGGGGCTGCTCCAGGGCGTCGAGCTCTCCGAGGGCGCCATGATCGCCGTGCGCGTCAGCGGCGTGACCGCGCAGGGCAAGCTGGCGCTGGAGCGCGAGCGGTGAGCGCGCGCCCGCGCGAGCCCCACCGCGAGCCCCTCCGTGAACCGAAGACGGCGCTCGGCCGGGCGGCCGCCCGCCTGCGCGACGCGCTGGCCGACTACCCCGACCGCGCGCCCGCCGGCGCGATCGCGTGCATCCTCGACCCGCTGGAATACGCCTGGGAGCACCACCTCACCTACCTCGAGCGCTGGGGGCCGCCGGGCGAGCGGGCCTCGCTCGAGGCCGTCCTCGTGGGCATGAACCCGGGCCCGTTCGGCATGGCGCAGACGGGCGTGCCGTTCGGTAGCCCCGACGTCGTGCGCGACTTCCTGGGCATCTCCGGCCCCGTCGCGCCGCCGCGCAGCTGCCTGCCCTCGCGGCCGATCCTCGGCTTCGACGGCCCGCGGAACGAGGTCTCGGGCCAGCGGCTGTGGGGCGGCGTGCGCGACTGCTTCGGCGAGCCGGGCCCGTTCTTCCGCCGCTTCTTCGTCCTCAACTACTGCCCGCTGGTGCTCCAGGGTCCGTCGGGCGCGAACATCACGCCCGACAAGGCGCCGGCCGACCTCATGGCGCCCTGCCTCGAGGCCTGCGACGAGCACCTCGCCGCGGCGCTGGCGGTCCTGCGCCCCCGGACGGTGATCGGCGTGGGCAAGTGGGCCGAGCAGCGCGTCCGCCGCGTCGTCGAGACGCGCGGGCTCGAGGCCGAGGTCGCGTCGATCCTGCACCCCAGCCCGGCCAGCCCGGCCGCCAATCGCGGGTGGCTGCCCGCCGTCCGCGCGCAGCTCGAGGCGCTCGGGCATCCGTGGCCGGCCCCGCGGTGAGCGGGGCGGAGGAGCGGGTCTTCCACTTCGGTCAGTGGAAGACGAAGGACTGGGCCGACGCCCTCGACTGGGCGCAGGAGGCCACGCACTACCGACACCGGCGCCGGAAGTACGCGCGGGTCCCGTACGGCCAGGAGACGTTCCGCGAGCCGGCCGAGGCGCGCCGCGAGCCCTGCCGTCACTGCGGCACGATCCGGGGCAAGCTCCACGACCCGGGCTGCGACTTCGAGGAGTGCCCCGTGTGCGGGGGTCAGGTCATGAGCTGCGACTGTGACCCGGCGATCGTCGCGGACCGTCCCCCGCCTGGCTGAGTGACCGCCAGAGCCGCGCGGGCTCACTCTCCCCGATCCACCCGCCGCAAGAGCTCGTCGAGCGGCCGCGGCAGCGGGTCGCGCCCCAGCCAGCGCGAGCGGCGCGCGCGGTCGGTGACGCGCCAGCCGAGCCGGGCGGCCTCGTCGAGCCGGGCGCAGGCCGCCTCCCAGTCGTCCAGCGCGGCGTGCGCCTCGGCCGCGTGGAACAGCCCGACTATGTCCCAGGCGCGCTGCTGGTCCTCGTAGGGCTCGGGGAGCGTCGCGGTGAGGAGGAGCGGCGGGAGCGCGCCGTGGGGGTCGTGGCCGAGCTCCAGTCGGGCGCGCCCCAGGAGCAGCCAGGCGGCGAGGCTGGTCGGCCGGCGGCGGACGAGGCGCGCGGCGGCGTCCAGCGCGCGCAGGCGCATCGGGGAGTCGACGGGCTTGCGCAGGTCGACGGCGTGGACCGCGCCGAGAGCCATCCGCAGGTCGTCGTCGCGGCGCAAGGGCAGCGCGGCGTCCGTCACGTCCTGATCGGCGAGGGTGGCCCCGTGGACCACCTGCCCCACGATCCCGCGGTCGCGCGTGAGCCGGTCGGCCTCGTGGCCCAGGTCCCAGAGCGTCCTGGGCGGCTCGAGCTCGAACGCGAGCGCCTGCGCGTCGAAGCCGCCGGGCGCGAACTGCCCGTGCACCGTGTAGTAGTCGCGGTAGTTCTGGGCGACCGCCGGGTCGAGGCGCAGGAGCTCGGCCAGGCGCGCCGGGGTGGCGGGGTCCTGGAGCTGGGTGCCCCCCTCGCGCCGGGCGAGCGCGCGCAGCGGGGCGAGCCGCTCGATCAGCTCGCGCCGCGCGCGCTGCCGCGCCGCCGCCGCGTCACGGCGCTCGGGGTCGAGGGAGGAGCGCGCGAGCTGCTCGTCCACGTGCAGCGCCAGCTCCGGCCGGATCGGCAGCTCGAGGGCGAGCTGGCTCACGCGCTCGAGCTGCGCGGCGGCGGCGGCAGGGCCGTGCGCGGCCGGGTCGCCG
>JAHBXY010000078.1 GCA_019636275.1 Planctomycetota bacterium
CCTGGCCGCCGCGGCCCGAGCCGGCCCCCCATGCGGTCCTCGTCCGCGACGCGGTCCTGTGGACGCTCGGCCCGCGCGGCACGCTCCGCGGCGACCTGCTCGTGCGCGACGGCGCGATCGCCGCGATCGGCACGGCCCTCGAGCCCCCGCCCGGGGCGCTCGTGATCGAGGCCGCCGGCCGCCACGTCACGCCCGGGATCGTCGACTGCCACTCGCACGCGTTCATGCAGGGCGGCGTGAACGAGGGCACGAACAGCTGCACGGCCGAGGTGCGCGTGGCCGACGTCGTCGACGCCGAGACGGTCGACATCTACCGGCAGCTCGCCGGCGGCGTGACGACGGCCAACCTGCTCCACGGCAGCGCCAACGCGATCGGCGGCCAGAGCGCCACGGTGCACCTGCGCTGGGGCGAGCCGGCCCGCCGCCTCCTCGTCGAGGGGGCGCGCCCGGGGATCAAGTTCGCTTTGGGCGAGAACCCCAAGCGCAGCAACTGGGGCCAGAACCTCGAGCCGCGCTACCCGCGCTCGCGGGCCGGCGTCGAGGAGCTCATCCGCGAGCGCTTCCTCGCCGCGCGCAACTACCGGCGGGCGCTCGACGCCTGGATCCAGGCCGAGGACGCGAGCCGCACGCCGCCGCGCCCCGACCTGCAGCTCGAGGCGCTCGTCGAGGTCCTCGAGGGCGACCGCCTCGTCCACTGCCACTCCTACCGGCAGGACGAGATCCTGGCCATGCTCCGGCTCGCCGAGGAGTTCGGCTTCACGGTCGGGACCTTCCAGCACGTGCTCGAGGGCTACAAGGTCGCGCGCGAGCTCGCCGAGCACGGCGCCGGCGCGTCGACCTTCTCCGACTGGTGGGCCTACAAGTTCGAGGTCTACGACGGGATCGCCTACAACGCGGCGCTCATGACGAGGGCGGGCGTGCTCACGTCGATCAACTCCGACTCGGCCGAGATGGCCCGGCGCCTCAACCAGGAGGCCGGCAAGGCCGTGCGCTACGGCGGGCTCTCCGACGTCGAGGCGCTGGCGCTCGTGACGCTCAACCCGGCGATCCAGCTCGGGCTGGGCGAGCGGCTCGGCTCGCTCGAGCCGGGCAAGCAGGCGGACTTCGTCCTGTGGAGCGCGCACCCGCTCACCATGGAGGCCGTCTGCGACCAGACGTTCATCGCCGGCCGCCGCTACTGGGACCGGCTCGGGCGCGACCGCGAGGCTCGCGCCGGGCTCGAGGTCGAGCGGCGCGAGCTCCTGCGCGCGGCCGAGGCCGCGCGGCGCTCCGACGCCGAGCCGAAGGCGACCGGCTGGCGGCCGACGTTCGGCGGGCGGCGCGGCGGGGCCGAGGCGCTCGAGCAGGGGTGCTGCGTGGCGCACGAGGAGGAGGGGCAGTGACCAGCAGCCGGAAGGTCTTCGCGCACGTCGTCGCCGGGCTCCTGACCCTGGCCTGCCCGCTCGCGGCGCAGGAGCACGACCACGACCACGACGACGACGCCCCGCAGCCGGCGTCGGACGACGCGGTCCTCGTCCTGCGCGGCGCCACGGTCCACGGGCCGCGGGGGCCGATCCCGCGCGGCGTGGTGGTCGTCGTCAACGGACGGATCGCCGCCGTCGGCGCCGAGGGCGAGGTGGCGCTGCCGCCGGGCGGCGCGCGCGTGTTCCTCGGCGGGCAGCACCTCTACCCGGGGCTGATCGACGCCGACACGATCCTCGGCCTGACCGAGATCGGGTCGGTCGCCGCGACCAACGACACGTCCGAGGTCGGCGACGTCAACCCGAACCTGCGCGCGGAGCTGGGCGTGAACCCCGACTCCGAGCTCCTGCCGGTCGCCCGCACGGGCGGCGTCCTCGTGGCGCTCACGGCCCTGCGCACGGGCCTCCTCTCGGGCACGTCGGCCCTGATCTACACGCAGGGCTGGACGTGGGAGGACATGACCGTCCGCGCGCCGGCGGCCCTGCACGTCCGCTGGCCGCGCATGCGCGTCGACCCGGTGGGCCGGAGCGAGAAGGAGCTGCGCGAGGCGGTCGAGGCGCGCGAGGCCAAGCTGCGCGCGATCGACGAGGCCCTCGCCGAGGCGCGCGCCTACTGGCGGGCGCGCAAGGAGGCCGGCGTCACGCGGCGCCCCGACCGCGACCCCAAGTGGGACGCCATGCGCGGCGTCGTCGAGCAGCGGATCCCCGTCGCGGTCGAGGCCGACGGCGTCCTCGAGCTGCGCGCCGCCCTCGACTGGGCCGACCGCGAGCGCCTGCGCCTGATCGTCGTCGGCGGGCAGGAGGCCTGGCGCCTGGCCGACGCGCTGGCCATGCGCGACGTGCCGGTGATCGTGGGCACGCCGTTCGAGCTCCCCGCCCGCGACGACGACCCGATCGACGCCCCCTACCGCAACGCCGCCGTCCTGCACGCGGCCGGCGTGCGGATCGCCTTCGGCTCGGGCGGGCACGGCTTCGCCGCGGCCAACGCCCGGCACCTGCGCCTGCACGCCGCGCAGGCCGTCGCCCACGGCCTGCCGCGCGAGGCGGCCCTCCACGCGCTCACGGCCGGCGCCGCCGAGATCCTGGGCGTCGGCGAGCGGCTGGGCGCCCTCGAGGCGGGGCGAGAGGCCACCCTCTTCGCCGCCACGGGCGACATCCTCGACACGCGCACCGAGGTCACGGCCGCCTGGATCGGCGGGCAGCCCGTCGACCTGCACGACCGGCAGCGCCGGCTCTACGAGCGCTACCGGCGGCGGTGAGCCCGTTGCCGTCGCCGGGCGGCCCGTGTTAGGGTGACGTTCGGAGGCCGACATGGACACGACCCCGGACGTCACCGCGCCCGAGCTCGCGCCCGCCGGCTTCCGCCTCGGGGACCCGATCTCGCTCCAGGACCTGCTGGCCCTCCCCCCGGACGGCCGCTGGTACGAGCGGGACGACGAGGGGAGGCTCGCCCTCATGTCCCCGGACTCACAGCGTCATCATCGGTTCCCGCTGGCCACGCTCACGCGACGGCTCATCCGCGCGCTGGACCGGCCCTACGAGGTCGTCCAGGAGTGCTCGGTCTCCCTCCCGCGAATCGTCAGCCTGCGCGGGCATACCGTGCCCGAGTCGCGGCTCGGCCCGACGTCGATCGAGCCGGACCTCGCCGTCTTCCACGGTCGCCCCGGCGTCATGCCGACGCGCGACGTGGCCGCACCGGGGGGCCTGCTCCTCGTGGCCGAGGTCCTCTCCGACGAGACCTTCCGCAGCGACCTCGGCCTCGGCCGCGCCGACCGCGTCGACCGCTGGCGCACCTACCTCGAGTCGGGCGTGCCCGAGCTGTGGGTCCTCAACGCCGGGATCGCCGCCGCGCCGCTCCCCACGCGCGCGGGGCTGTTCCTGCGCAACGACGCGGGGACCTGGCGGCCGCTCGAGGTCGACGGCGCCGAGGTCGTCGCCACCTTCCGCGACCTGCCCGTCGTCCGCGCGGGCGTCGTCCGCTCGGTGGCCGTGCCCGGGCTGACGCTGGACCTGGCCACCTACTGGGCGGACGCCTGCGCAGAGAACTGAACGAGGGAACCCGGGGCGTCCCGCGGGCGTATGCGAGCAGGTGAGCTCGAGCTGCCGGTGCGTCCTCCGCCTCGTCGTCGTGCTCGTCGCCTTCGCCGCTTCGGCGCCGGCGGGTGACGAGCCGACGCGGGTGCCTGGCGAGCTGCTCCTCGACGGCCGCCCGTGGCCCGGCGGGCGCGTGCGCCTCGTGCAGGTCGACCGGGAGACCTGGAAGGCCCGGACCGGGCGGGAGGTCGAGGTCGTCGCCGACGAGGACGGCGCCTTCGTCGTCGCGCTGGACGACCGCGGGCCATGGCGCGTGCACCAGGCCCCGGGCTGGCCGGAGGGCGCGTCGGTCCGCTGCCAGAGCGACACGCCGCGCGCGCCGGGCCGGCTGCTGTTCTTCGTGGGCTCCGCCGACTCCTGCCGCGTCGCGCTCGTCGGGGCGAGCACGCCGCTGGTCCTGGAGCTGGTCTCGCCGATCCCGATCGAGGGCGTCGTGGTCGACGAGGCGGGCGCGCCCGTTCCGTCGGCGCGGGTCGAGGCGTTCGACTGCCCGGGCCTGGACCGGCGACCGTCGCGCGTCGTCGCCGCTCGCCCGGTCGCGCCCGACGGACGCTTCGTCCTGCCCGTCCCCGCCTGGCTGGTGGGCGGGCGCGGCGTACTCGTCGCGGGCGCGCCCGGCCTCGCCCAGGCGGGCGCGTCGCTGGGCCTCGAGCGCGACGAGGAGGGGACGTTCCAGTCGCCGGCGCCGGTGACCTTCGTGCTCGGAGCCGGCCCGGTCGCGTGCGAGGGCGTCGTCCAGGACCTCGACGGCCGGCCGCTGGTCGGCGTCCCCGTCCTGGCCGAGCTCCGGCTCGTCGACGTGTGCCAGCGTGAAGAGACGGTCGGCCTGCACCTCGGCCTCGTGTCGGACGTGGAGGGGAGGTTCCGGTTCGAGGCCCCGGGCGGCTCCGGCTGGAGCTCGGTCGGGCCCACCTTCGCGCGGGCCGACCTCCGGGTCGAGGCCGACGGCCAGGGGGCCTGGGCTGACGCCGCCTTCGGCCCGGGTCGGGGGCTCGCCGTGCTCGAGGTCGAGCGCGAGGGGCTGCCGCTGGAGGGCGTGGTCCTCGACGCCGCCGGCCGCCCGCTGCCCGGCGCACGCGTGCTCGTCGGACGAAGCGAGGTGCGCACCGACGCCGCCGGGCGCTTCGCGCTGACCGGGCGCGAGAGGTGCGACCTGGCGGTGCTCGCCGCCGGACACGCGCCGCGCGCCCTGCGCGCCCGTCTCCCGGCCCAGGGCCTCGTGCTGAAGCTCGCCGCGGCCGGGCCGCCGATCACAGGCTATCTGCTCGATGCGGAGGGATCGCCACTCGCAGGGAAGCCCGTGATGGCGCGCGCCTGGCCGGAGTACGTGCTCGAGGGCAGACGGTTGATCGAGCCGCTGCCGCCCTGGCCCGAGGTAGGGGTCGCGGTCGAGCGGCCGCCGGCCTCCGCGCTCCCGGACGGGGTCATGGCGCAGACGCTCACCCGGAGCGACGGCTCCTTCGCGCTCGGGGATCTCCCGCCGGACGCCGAGCTCATCGTCGAGGCTCCCGACGTCGCGTCCACCCGCGCCAGGTCGGGCGCGGCGCTCGAGCTCCGACCGCCTCCGCCGACGACCGTCCGGGCCAGGGCCGTCCGCGCCGAGGACGGCACCCCGCTGCCGGTCCACTGGTCGGCGGGCGTGGTCCGGAACCAGCGATACGGCTCCTTGAAGTCCGAGGGCGACCAGCTCGAGTGCGAGGTCGTCGGCACCGAGCTCCGCCTCTGGAGCTCGGCGACTGGGCGCGTGGGTGCCTACCGGGTGGTCGCGCTGACCGGGGGCACGCTGGACCTGGGTGACGTCCCGCTGGCCGTCGCCGGCGCCGCGGACCTGACCGTCCGCTGGCCCGAGGCGCCGACGCGCTGGGTGACCGTCGAGTGGACCGGCCCCTCGGGCGAGGAGCGCGGCGACGGGATCGAAGGGCCGGGCCGCGGCGAGGTGGTCGCCGCGCGTCTGGACGGCCTGCCGCCGGGCGAGGTCGAGCTGCGCTGCTGGGCCCACACCGTCGATGACCTGCGCCTCGGCCCCGTCCGCCTGCGCGTCGAAGTCCGCGCCGGCGTCACGACCCCGGCCGAGGTGGACCTGCGCGGGCTGCGCTGATCACGCCTCCGGAGACGCCGTCAGCCCCTGCGGCGCCGGCAGCGCCGCACGCACCTGCTCGGCCGTGCGCTCGGCGTCGGCCGCGACGTCGACGAGCGACACGCCGCGGTAGGCGTTGCCGGTGAGGAAGAGCCCCGGCCAGGCAGCGAGCTGCGCGTCGATCGCGGCCAGGCGGTCGGCGTGGCCGAGCTCGTACTGCGGGATAGCGCGCGCGTGGCGCAGGACGCGGGCGCGCTCGGGCTCGGCGCCCACGCCGAGCACCGGCTCGACCTCCTGGCGGGCCAGGCGCACCAGCGCGTCGTCGTCGAGGTCGAGGGCGGGCGGGTCGAGGGCGCCGCCGACGAGGACGCGGAGCATGACCTTCCCCTCGGGCGCCATCCCGTCGAACATGGACGTCGGGAAGAGGCACCCGAGGACGCGCCCCTGGCCGCGCGGGACGAGGAAGCCGAAGCCGCGCGGCGGCCCTGCCGGGAAGGCGGCCTGGTCGTAGCCGAGGACCACCACGGCCACGGGGGCGTAGGGGATCGCGTCGAGCGGCGCGGCCAGCGCCGGCGCGAACGGCCGCACGAGGGCGGCCGACGCGAACGCCGGGGTCGCGAGGACCACGGCCCCCGCCTCCTCGACGACCTCCTCGCCGCCCGCGCGCGTGACCACCCGCCAGGGCGCCCCGGGCGCCGCCGGCGGCTGGACCTCGTCGACGGGCGTGGCCAGCCGCAGCCTGAGCCCCAGGTCGCGGGCCAGCGCGTCCGTCAGGCTGCCGAGCCCGCGGCGCAGGGTGGCCGAGCGCCGGCCGACGAAGCCGCCCGTGAGCAGGGCGCGCACGAGGCTGCCGTGCCGCTGCTCGAGCGCGTGGACGCGCGGCAGGGCGCTCCGGAGGCTCAGGCGGCGCGCGTCGCCGGCGTAGATCCCGGTGACGAGCGCGCTGAAGAGCAGATCGGCCGCCCGCGCGCCGAAGCGGCGCACGGCGAAGGCGTGCACGCTCTCGTCCGCGTCGTCGCGGCGCGCGCGGCGGAAGGTCTCGCTGGCGGCGCGCAGGGCGCCCCTCAGGCCGAGGAGGCGGAGCACGTCCCGCGGCACCGCGTGCAGCCGCCCCCGGTGCAGGACGAAGCGCAGGCGCGCCTCGGGGCGGGGGTCGACGACCTCGTCCGAGAAGCCGACCGCCGTGATCAGCCGGCGGAGCGGGCCGTCCCGGTCGTCGAGGAAGCTCTGGGGCCCCCACTCGACGACCCAGCCGCCCTCCTCGATGTCCGTGAGCGCCTTGCCGCCCGGCCGCGACGCCGCCTCGAGCACGAGCACGTCGGGCGGCACGAGGCCGCTCTCGCGGGCGAGCGCGCGGGCGCAGGCCAGCCCCGCCAGCCCGCCGCCGACGACGACCACCCGGCGCGCGGCGTCGCTCACCGGCTCACGACGGCCGCCAGCCGCGGACGGTCTCGACCAGGGCCTCGACGCTCGGGATCGGCGTCGTGGGCAGGATCCCGTGGCCGAGGTTGAACACGTGCGCACGCCCGCCGAGCGCGTCGAGGACGACCCGCGTGCGCGCGCGCGTGACGTCGGGCCCGGCGAGGAGCACGATCGGGTCGAGGTTGCCCTGGAGCGGGCGGCCGTCGCCGAGGGCGGCGCGGACGGTCGGCAGGTCGACCCGCCAGTCGACCGACACGACGTCCGACGGGACGTCCCGGAGCAGCGGCAGGTGCCCGGCCGTGCCCTTGCTGAAGTAGATCAGGGGCACGTCGGGGCCGACCGCCGCGCGCACGCGCTGGAGCACGTCGCGCGCGAAGGCCAGCGCCCAGGCGGCGTAGTCGCCCGGCGTGAGCAGCTCGGCCCAGGTGTCGAAGAGCTGCAGCGCCTGCGCGCCGGCGCGCACCTGGGCCGTGAGATGCGCGACCGTGTAGTCGGCGATCTTGCCCAGCAGCGCCCGCGCGAGGTCGGGCTCGGCCAGGAGCATGCGCTTGGCGACGCCGAACTCGCGGCTGGCGTGGCCCTCGACCAGGTAGGCCATGAGCGTCCAGGGCGCCGCCGCGAAGCCGACGAGCGGCGTGTCGCCGAGCGCGCGGCGCAGGCCGCGCACGGCCTCGAACACGTAGGGGCAGGCCTCCTCGGGCTCGGGGCAGCGCAGGCGCTCGAGGTCCCGCGCCGAGCGCACGGGGTCCTCGATCCTCGGGCCTTCGCCGGCGGCGAACACGACGGTCGCGCCCATGGCCTCGGCCGGGACGAGGATGTCCGAGAACAGGATCGCCGCGTCGAAGCCGAAGCGCCGGATCGGCTGCAGCGTGACCTCGATCGCCATGTCGGCCGTGTGGCACAGGGTGAGGAAGTCGCCGGCCCGCGCGCGCACCTCCTGGTACTCGGGCAGGTAGCGGCCGGCCTGGCGCATGAGCCACACGGGCGGGCGGTCGACGGGGAGGCCGCGGCAGGCGGCCAGGAACCGGGGCTGGTCGGTCACGCGCCCTCCTCGAAGGCGATCGCCAGGGCCTCGCGCATGGCGTCGGCCACCTCGCGCAGGACGTCGTCGCCGTGGGCGGCCGAGGTGAAGAACACCTCGAACGCGCTCGGCGCCAGGTAGACGCCCCGCTCGAGCATGGCCCGGTGCAGGCGCTTGTAGCGCTCGGCCCCGGCCCGCTCGACCTGGTGCCAGGCGCGCGGCGCCGGGCGCTGGAAGACGAGCCAGAAGATCGAGCCCAGGCGCACCAGGCTCACGGGGTAGGGCTCGACGATCGGGCGCAGGAGCGCCTCGAGCGTGGCCGACGCCGCCTCGAGCCGCGCCCAGCCGCCGCGCTCGAGCGCCTCGAGCATGGCCCGGCCGGCCGACATGGCGACCGGGTTCCCCGAGAGCGTGCCCGCCTGGTAGACGGGGCCCGCGGGCGCGACGACCTCCATGACCTCGCGCCGCCCGGCGTAGGCGCCGACCGGCAGGCCGCCGCCGATCACCTTGCCGTAGGTGAGCAGGTCGGGCGCGATCCCGTAGTGCGCCGCCGCGCCGCCCGGGCCCAGGCGGAAGCCCGAGATCACCTCGTCGAGGATCAGGAGCGCCCCGTGGCGCGTCGTCTCCTCGCGCAGGGCCGCGAGGAACTCGGGCCGCTGGAGGAGCAGGCCGCAGTTGGCCGGGACCGGCTCGACGATCACGGCCGCGACCTCGGCCCCTCTCGCCGACATCAGCGCCCGGAACGCCGCCTCGTCGTCGAGCGGCAGGACGACGGTCGTCGCCGCCACCGCCGCGGGCACCCCGGCCGAGTCGGGCTGGCCGCTCGTCGCCAGGCCCGAGCCGGCCTTGACCAGCAGGTAGTCGGCGTGGCCGTGGTAGCAGCCGTCGAACTTCACCAGCAGGTCGCGGCCGGTGAAGCCGCGCGCGGCGCGCACGGCGCTCATGACCGCCTCGGTGCCGCTGGAGACGAAGCGCACGCGCTCGGCGAGCGGCTGCAGGCGCGCGACCGTCTCGGCCAGCGCCACCTCGGCCGCCGTCGGCGTGCCGAACGACGTCCCCAGGGCGGCGGCCGCCGTCACGGCCTCGACGACCGGGGCCGGTGCGTGGCCCAGGGCCAGCGGCCCCCACGACATGCACAGGTCGACGTAGCGGTTGCCGTCCTCGTCCCAGGCGAGCGGCCCCTCGCCGCGGGCCAGGAACACGGGCGTCCCGCCGACCGACCGGAAGGCGCGCACCGGGCTGGACACCCCGCCCGGGAGCAGCGCCTGCGCCCGCTCGAACAGCGCCCGCGAGCGCTCGAGGTTCACCGGAGCCACCCCTTCTGCAGGGCCTCGCGGCCGTGGTAGGTGATCACGAGGTCGGCGCCGGCCCTGCGCATGGCGAGCAGGTTCTCCCGGACGATCGCCGCCTCGTCGACGAGGCCCGCCGCGGCCGCCGCCTTGACCATGCTGTACTCGCCCGAGACGTTGTAGCAGGCCACCGGCAGCCGGCTCTCCCGGCGCAGGGCGGCCACGACGTCCAGGTAGGCCAGCGCCGGCTTGACCATGAGCATGTCGGCGCCCTCGGCCTCGTCGAGGAGCGCGTCGCGCACGGCGTCGCGGGCGTTGCGCGCGTCGGCCTGGTAGCCGCGCCGGTCGCCCTGCCCGGGCGCGCTGTGCGCCGCCTCGCGGAACGGCCCGTAGTAGGCCGAGGCGAACTTGGCCGCGTAGGAGAGGAGCGCCGTGCCGCTGAAGCCGGCCGCGTCGAGCGCGTCGCGGAGCGCGCCCACGCGCCCGTCCATCATGTCGGACGGCGCCACGACGTGCGCGCCCGCGCGCGCGTGCGCGACGGCCATCTCCGCCAGGAGCGGCAGCGTCGCGTCGTTGTCGACCTCGCCCGCGGGGGTGAGCGCGCCGCAGTGGCCGTGGTCGGTGTAGGCGCACAGGCACACGTCGGTCATCACGACGACCTCGTCGCCGAAGGCCTCGCGCAGGGCGGTCACCGCCTGCGCGACCAGCGGCGTGCCCTCGAAGGCCGAGCGGCCGCGCGGGTCCTTGCCGGCGTCGGGCACGCCGAAGAGGAGCACGCTCGTGAGCCCCAGGTCGCGGTCGCGCTTCACCTGCTCGACGAGGCGGTCGACCGTCTGCCGCTCGACGCCCGGCATGGCCTGGATCGGCTGCGTCGTCCGCTGGCCCGGCAGCACGAAGTGCGGCTGGACGAGCTGCTCCGGCGCAAGGCGCACCTCCGCGCAGGCCTCGCGCAGCGCCGGCGTCCGCCGCAGGCGGCGTGGGCGGATCCTCATGGGGGTCTCCTCGGGGGGCTCATCTTACGATGAACGCGCCACGACGAGCCCGTCGCGCACGGCGTCGTCGAGCGCCGCCTGCACCTGCGCGACCGACACCCCGCCGGCGGCGGCCGCGGCGACCGGGTCGATCCCCTCGGCGACGACCTTCACCGCCAGGAGCGCGCGCGCGTCGGCCGGCCGGTGGTGCACGCGCAAGGTCGCCGGGTGGCGCCACACCAGCGCGACCTCGTCGCCGGCGGCGGGCGTCGCCCGGGGCGCGGGCGCGTCGAGGTAGGCGCACAGCCGCCAGGGGTGCTCGAGGGCGTCGAGCGTGGGGTTCACGGCCGCCCGGTCGGGCGCCGGCGCGTCGGGCGCCGTGTAGGCGGCGACGAGCGCCCACTCGAGCCGCGCCAGGGCGGGCAGGAACGCCGGGAGGTCCAGGTCCACGACGGCCGCGTCGAGCGTCCCGGCGAAGTCGGCGGCGAGCGCGCCGCTCGCCGGGCGGCGCGCCCGATGCCGCGCCACGAGGGCCGCCCAGCGGTCGGCGTCGACGGCGGCGCGGGTGGCCGGGAGCACCTGCTCGAGCGTCGCGCGCACGTGGCCGGCGATCGCCTCGGCGTAGACGACGAGGCGCGCCGGGCGCGGGCGCCACCCGGGGAACTCCGCCGCGAGCGCGGCGGCCGCGGCGGCGGGGTCGCCCGGCGCCGCGAAGAAGCGCGCCTGGGCGGCGAAGAAGGCCTCGAGGTCGGGCGTCACGGCGCCCCCGGACGCGCGGCGCGCCGCGTGACGGTCGTCGCCAGGAGCGCGCGCGCGCGGTCGGCCTCGTCGAGGAGCGGCCCCGGGTCGGGCGGGACGGCGGTGTCCCACTCGATCAGCGTGGTCACCGGCCCCGTGCGCGCCAGCAGGCGCTCGTAGAGGCGCCACACGGGGTCGGGCACCGGGCCGCGGTGCGTGTCCAGGACGACGCCCGGCCGCACGTCGTGGCCGGCGAGGTGCACCTGCCCCACGCGCTCGAGCGGCAGGGCGTCGAGGAAGGCCACGGGGTCGTAGCCGTGGTTCAGGGCGTTGACGTGGACGTTGTTGAGGTCGAGGAGCAACCCGCAGTCGGCTGCCTCGACGACCCGGGCGAGGAACGCCGCCTCGTCGAGGGTCGAGCCCGGCATGACCTCGTAGTAGGTGGGGTTCTCGAGCAGGAACGGCCGCCCGACGCGCGCCGCGGCCGCCCGGATGCGCGGGGCCACGTGGGCCACGGCGCCCTCGTTCATGGGCAAGGGCAGGAGGTCGTGCAGGTAGACGCCGCCGAGGCGGCAGAACGACAGGTGGTCGGAGAAGAAGGGCGCGTCGACCTCGTCGCAAAGGCGCCGCAGGCCGTCGAGGTAGGCGTCGTCGAGCGGATCGGGCCCGCCGACGTCGAGCGAGACGCCGTGCGGGACGATCGGCCAGCGCGCGCGGCAGGCCAGGAGCGCCTGCCGCGCCCGGCCGCCGACGCCGACGAACGTCTCGGGCGTGACCTCGACCCAGTCGAGCGGCCGCGCGGTCGCCGGCAGCGAGGCGAAGTGCTCGCGCCGGAGGCCCACGCCCACGCCGAGGTAGGGGAGCGGTTCCACCGACGGCTACCCCGGCCCCCGGCCGCGCGGCCAGGAGGTCCCGTGCTGCACAGGACCGCCCGGCCTCGCCGGCGCGGCTACTGCTTGCCGGCGCCGTCGTCCGTGGCGCCGCCGTTGTGGTCCTTGCCGCACGACTCGTCCTTGACGGCCGGCTCCTTGCCGCCGCCCGACGCGTCCCCGCCGCCCGAGTCGCCGCTCTTGCAGCCGACCGAGACCAAGGCGCTGATCGCCATCACGCCGACGAGCTTCGTGATCTTCACTGACGGGCTCTCCTCTCGCCGGCGACCCGGTCACGTGCGCCGGCGCGACGCCGACGTGCCCCGCCAGGCACCAGCGGGCGCAGTATAGCGACCACATCCGGCGCGAGCACGCGCGTAAACCTTGACGGGGGCACCACGAGGACGTGGAGCCGATCTCGGCGTGGGTCGCGCCCCGGGCGAGAGGCCCGGCCGGAAGGGCGATCTTCACGTGTCTGTGCCGGGCCGACTCCGGCCGGGGTCCCCGTGCTCGGCCGCCGAGGCTCCCGTGAGCTCTCGAAGCACGAGCACCGCGGCCGAGCACACGGATCCCCGGCGTCAGCCATGAGGCTAGAGTGCTGGCCAGGAAGCTCTCGGGCCGGCCCTCCAGCTAGGGGACCTGTTCGTCGTCGGGGCGCTTGAGCGAGACGTTCCACTCGAACTCGGGCAGCGGCCGCTCCCCCTCCTCGCCGACCTCCGCCTCATCGGGCGGCGCCGGGCGGGGGAGGAACTCGATCTCGGCGTTGATCCGCACCTTGTGGCTGCGCACGAAGCGATCGAGCTCCGCCTGCAGGTCGAGCTGCTTGAGGAAGCCCGACAGCTCGCGGGCGACGAAGGCGTAGAGCTCTTCCTTGCCCTTCGTCGCGTTGTGCACGATCCCCTGGGCGATGTTGCGCGGGATCTTGGCGTCCTTGACGTAGCGCCGGACCGTGTCCTCGGTGAGGAAGTAGGCGCCGAGCCCCAGGGTGAGGATCCGCCGCGTGAGGCTCTCCGACTCCTCGTCCTCCGGCCGGTCGGTCACGCTAGTACTCCTGCACCCGCTCGAGCAGGCACGCCGCGAGGTCCGGCGCCTCGAGCAGCGTGGCGTACTCCTGCTTGAGAAAGCGCGCCCCCTTGGCCATGAGCTTCTTGTAGCCGTCGCGGTCCGCCTCGGGCCCGACGATCAGGAGCAGCATGTGCACCGGCTGCTCGTCGGCCGCGGCGAACTCCACCCCGCGCCGGGCGCGCCCGAGCACGGTGTGGAACTTCCGCACGCCCTGCAGGCGCACGTGCGGCATGGCCGCCCCGCCGCCGAAGCCGGTCGACAGGAGCGCCTCGCGGTCGAGGATCGCCTTGAGGAGCCGCTCCGGCTCGAGGCCGGCGTCGCGCGCGGCGACCTCGGCCATGGCGCGCAGGACCTCGTCGCGGTCCGCGCTGTCGAGGTCGACGAGCTGCTCGGGCGTCAACGTGACGGACAACGACGGCATGGGGAGACGTCCTCGGCGGCGCGCCGCCCGGGCGCACCTTGTCCGGACCATGATACGCCGCCGCCGGGCGCCGGGGGCGCGTCGTCGCCCCGCGTCGCCGCGTCCACACCCGGGCCCGCTTGCAGGCGGCGCACCCCGTGCTCCTCGCGTCGGCCGGGACGCCACCCGTGTGCCTCGACCGCGCTCGAGCTGGGTCCTCGGAGGGTCGTTCGCCCCGACGCTCCGACGCTCCGACGCTCCGACGCTCCGGCGCTCTGGCGCTCTGGCGCTCTGGCGCTCCGGCGCTCTGGCGCTCTGGCGCTCTGGCGCTCTGGCGCTCTGGCGCTCTGGCGCTCTGGCGCTCTGGCGCTCTGGCGCTCTGGCGCTCTGGCGCTCTGGCGCTCTGGCGCTCTGGCGCTCTGGCGCTCTGGCGCTCTGGCGCTCTGGGTTCCGGCGCTCCGGCGCTCTGGGTTCCGGCGCTCTGGCGCTCTGGCGTTCCGGCGCTCCGGCGCTCCGGCACCCGCCCCCGCCGAACGTCACCGGGTGGAACGCAGCCACGAGCGAGGCGAGGCCGCGGAGGACGAGGCGAGGCGGCGCGCGCGCGGCGGATATCGATCGACTGATCCTATCAGCCGCGCGCGCGCCGCCTCGCCCGGCATCCGCGGCCGCAGCCGTCGATCACACCTCGTCCGGCATCCGCGGCGGCAGCCGTCGATCACACCTCGTCCGGCATCCGCGGCGGCAGCCGTCGATCACACCTCGTCCGGCATCCGCGGCGGCAGCCGTCGATCACACCGTAGGCGGCGGGGGGGGGGCGCCGCCGCTGGCCTTGAGCGCCTTGAGCCGACTCATCGCCGACGACGCCTTCTTCGCCAGCCCCTCGTCCACCACGTCGCCCGGCGCCTCCGGCCCCTTGGAGATCGTCTGCCCGGGCGCCGGCGCAGCCGCCCCCGCCGCCTCGGGCGCCGGCGACCCGCCACCGGCCTTGAGCGCCTTGAGCCGGCTCATGGCCGACGTGGCCTTCTTCGCCAGCCCGCCGTCGACCACGTCGCCCGGCGCCTCGGGGCCCTTCGACACTGTCTGCCCGGGCGCCGGCGCAGGCGCCGGCGCGTCGGGCGCGGGCGACCCGCCGCCAGCCTTGAGCGCCTTGAGCCGGCTCATCGCCGACGAGGCCTTCTTCGCCAGGCCCTCGTCCACCACGTCGCCTGGCGCCTCGGGACCCTTCGAGACCGTCTGCCCGGGCGCCGGCGCAGGCGACTCCGGCCCGGGCGACCCGCCGCCCGCCTTGAGCGCCTTGAGCCGGTTCATGGCCGACGAGGCCTTCTTCGCCAGCCCCTCGTCCACTGCGTCGCCCGGCGCCTCGGGGCCCTTCGACACCGGCTGCCCGGGCGCCGGTGCAGGCGCCGTCGCCTCGGGCCCCGGCGACCCGCCGCCCGCCTTGAGGGCCTTGAGCCGGCTCATGGCCGACGAGGCCTTCTTCGCCAGCCCCTCGTCCACCGCGTCGCCAGGCGCCTCGGGGCCCTTCGAGACCGTCTGCCCGGGCCGCGGGCCGCCGTCGAGCGGGGGCGCCGCGGGCTCGCTCCCGCCGCCCGCCTTGAGGGCCTTGAGCCGGTTCATGGCCGACGAGGCCTTCTTCGCCAGCCCGTCGTCCACCGCGTCGCCCGGCGCCTCGGGGCCCTTCGACACCGGCGACCGCGGCGCGTCGTCGAGCGGCGGCGCGGCGGGCTCGCTGCCGCCCGACTTGAGCGCCCGGAGCCGGCTCATGGCCGACGACGCCTTGCGCGACAGCGACGGGTCGGCGGCGTCGCCCGGGGCCTCCGGGCCCCTCGAGACCCGCTGCTCGTCGTCGGGCGCCGCGGGCGGGGCCGGCGTCGCCGGGCCGCCGCCGGCCACGTTGCGCAGGCGCTCGGCGATCCCGCCGATCCTCCGCGTCTTCGTCTTGAAGCTCTCGATCGACACGCTGGGCGCGCCGCCCGTGATCGTCGCCTGGATCACCGGCCGCTGCTCGTCGGTCGCCTGCGCCGGCGGCCGGCGCAGGGCCTCGAGCAGGTCGCGCGCGTCGTCGCACGTGCCGTCGAGCTCGAGCGCGCGCCGGGCCCACGCCTGCGCCGTGCCCACGTTCTCGTCGTCGCGCGCGCGCCGCGCCGCCCGCACGAGCGTGCGCGCCGCCTCGTCCTTGCGCCCGCGGAGGGCCAGGATCCGCGCCAGCCGCTCGCGGTGCTCCGGCCGGTCGGGCTCGAGGTCGAGCGCCCGCTTGACCGCCTCCTCGGCCAGGTCGTCCTTGCCGGCGACCAGCGCCAGCTCGAACACGGCCGCCAGGCGCCGCGCGGCCTGCGCGTGCTCCTTGCCCTTCTCCTCCAGGCGCGCCAGCGCCAGGTGCGCCTCGAGGTCGCCCGGCACCTGCGCCAGGACCTCGGCCCAGGCCTTCTGCGCCGTCGCGGCGTCGCCCTGCCGCGCGGCGGCCTCGGCCATGGCCCGCAGGGCGCCCAGCGCCTCGCCCCCGCGGCCCAGCTTGCGCAGGAGCCCGGCGCGCTCGAGCGCCAGCGCCTGGTCGGTCGGCCGGAAGGTGATCAGCTTGTCGAGCGTCGCCAGGAGCTCCGTGTCGTCGCCCTTGCGCCGCAGCGCCTCGGCGATGCTCGCGTAGTGGGCGACGGCCTTGTCGGCCTCCTTCTTGCCGTCGTAGGCCCGGGCGAGGAAGTTCCGCGCCTCGGTGTTGCCCGGCTCGAGGTCGACGACCTTCTCGTAGATCTCGACCATGCGGTCGGCGCTCGCCGCCGCCAGCCCGCTCTCCTCGAGCGTGCGGGCCAGGCGCAGGAACTCGCGCACCGCGTCGGCGGTCCGGTCCATGCGCGCGTAGGTCGTGGCGAGCGACTGCAGCGCCAGGAGGTCGTCGGGGTCGATCTCGAGGATCTTCTCGAGCGTCGCCGTGGCCCGCGCCAGGTCGCCCGCCTCGAGGGCGTGGATCGCCAGGTCCTGCAGGTCCTGCACGGCCTGCCCCGGGTCGCCCAGGGCGATCGACACCTGCGCCATGCGCTCGCGCAGGTCCACGCGGTCGGGCAGGAGGGTCACGAGCGCGGCGAGGATGCGCCGCTGCTCGGCCGGCGCCGCCGTCTGCGCCAGGAGCTGCTCGTAGTGCTGGCCGGCCTCGAGCGCCCGGGCCGCGGCGGCCGGGTCGCCCGCCTCCGCCAGCGTCCGCGCGGCGCGCGCCAGGAGCTCGGCCAGGCGCTCGCGCGCCACGAGGTCGGCCGGCTGCAGGTCGAGCACGCGCTGGAGCGTGGCCGTCGCCACGTCGGGGTAGCCCTGCTGGCCGCAGCGCTCGGCGTAGACCACGTAGCGGCGGCAGGCGTCGGGCAGGTCGCCCAGCGCCTCCGAGAGCTGCCCGATCCGGCAGGGGAGGTCGAAGTCGGCGTGCCCGAGCTCCTCGGCGCGCAGGAAGCGCTCGCGGGCGCGGTCGAACTCGCCGCGCTTCTCCAGCTCCGCGCCGAGCCGCACCAGCTCGTGGGCGGGCAGCGTGTGCGCCTCGCCGTCGTTGACCATCTTCGACAGGACGCGCAGCGCCACGAGGTCGGGGGCGCGCACGCGGTCGAGCACCTCGGCCAGGCTGCTCTGGCCGTCGACGGTCGAGACGACCTCCTGGACCGCCGGGTTCTGCTCGGCCTCGGCCCGCGCGTAGGCCTGGGCGTCGAGGGCCACCACGTCGCGCTGCGAGGGCAGCGTGCGGTTGATCTCGTCCAGCTCGTTCTTGCGGCGGACCGCCTCGCGCGAGAGCTGCACGGGCGAGAGCGACACCCGGGCCTGCAGGTCCTCGCTCTCGAAGATGTCCAGCGGCGGCTCGCCCCGGTAGAACTCGCTGCGCAGCCGCGGCCAGCCGAACAGCTCGAACACCTCCTCGGCGATCTGCAGGGCCAGCGCCTGGTGGACGTCCGACTCGAGCACGATCCCCATGCCGACGAGGATCTCGCCCAGCCGCAGCTTCGTCGGCGCGGCCTTCTGGCGCTCGAGCGCCGACCGGAGCTGCTCCTCGGTGAGCTTGCGCCGCTTGAACAGCGCCTTGCCCAGCAGCGTGCGCGAGCGGTTCGTCTTCAGCAGCTCGATCATGCCGCGCTTGAGGTAGACGTACTTCACCTGCCCGTCGAGGCCGGAGAGCTTGAGCGTGCCCGTGCGCGCCTGCTCCTGGAGCTGGCTGAGCAGGAGCGCCAGGTCGGTCTCCGCCCCGGTGCGCGCGTCAGCGACGGTCGTCACTGCTTGCTCCTGCGCGCCTTGACGCCCGCGATCAGCTCCCGGTAGCGCGGGTCGCCGCGGAGCGGGTCGAGGTCGGTGTCCTTCTCCATGTGGCTCACGTCATCGAAGCCGTGCTCGATGGCGCCCCGCAGGTGCTCGATCGCCTCGTCGAGCTTGCCCCAGCGCGAGTAGGTGCAGGCGAGGTTGTACCAGGCGACCTCGTTGGTCGGCTCGAGCTCGAGGACCTGCTTGAACTCGCGCTCGGCGCGCTCGAAGCGGCTGAGCGTCAGGTAACGCAGCCCCTGGTCCATGAAGATCGCCGACAGGTCGCGCTTCGACAGGCGCACGAGCGGGATCTGGCCTCCGTGCAGCGCCAGCCACTCGGCGCCGGCCGCGTCGCCCTGGCGGAAGAGGCCGATCGCCGCCACGGCGCGCACCTCGTCCGAGGCCTCCTCGCGCAGGAGCGCGCGCAGGGCGGGGATCGCCTGCGGGCCGCCCAGGCGCTCGAGCTCGATCACGCGCGCGCGGCGCCCGCGGTAGTCGAGCGCCTCGTAGTCGTCGAGGTCGTGGCCGAGGCGGCGCACGAGGTCGGGCGAGAGCCCGAACCGCACCCAGCGGACCAGGCGGCGCGCGGCCTCGACCGCGTGCGCGCCGCGGCGCGCGTCGTCGCCGCGCGCGACCTGCTGGAGCGCCGGCAGGGCCAGGTGCTCGAGCCGCAGGAGGGCGTCCTCGGCGGCGGCGCGCCGGTCGGCGTCGGCGTCGTCGAGGACCGCGAGGGCGGCCTCGACCGCCTCGTCGCGGATCGCCTGGAACGCGGCCCGCACGGCCGGGTCCTCGTCGCGCACCCCGGCCGCGACGACCGGCGCGGCCAGGTCGGCCAGGCCCCGGTAGGAGGCGCGGAAGGCCTCGCGCGCGGCCGGGTCGGCGGCGGCGAGCGCCCGGGCGCGCTCGGCCTGGAAGACGTGCTGCACGACGCCCACGAGGGCGGCCGTGTGCTCGGGGCTGCGGGCGGGCGGCACGGCGAGGAGCGGGCCGGCCGCGCCCGGGCCGATCAGCGCCAGCGCGCCGCGGGCCAGGCGCGCGCGCTGCCGCCGCCCGAACCAGTCGCGCGGGACCTGCGCCGTGACGGCGCCGACGTCGCGCAGGTCCTCGAGCCGCAGCGTCGGCACGCCCGAGTCCGGGCGCTCGCGGCCGCTGGCGCCGGCGAGCCCGCCCAGGGCGCCGTCGGCCCCGACGCGCGCGCCGTCGTCGTCGAGCGGGGCCACCGCCTCGCCGGCCGTGGCGAGGATGATCGTCGTCGCCGTGCGGTCGAGCGCCCGCCGCGCCGCGCCCGAGGCGGCCGCCTCCTGCCGCGCCCGCAGGAGGGCGGGGACGGCGCGGGCGCCGATGCGCAGGAGCTCGTCGTGCGCCGCGCGGGCCGCGCGCCAGTCCTGCCCGACGAGGTCGTCGACGACGAGCACGGGCGGGCGCAGCGGCAGGCCGCCCGGCGCGGCCTCCTGGCCGGAGGCGACGCCGGCGGACAGCACGCCCACGAGCGCCGCGAGCGCCGCGCGGGTAGGTCCGTGGTGCCGCCTCGCGGCTGGGGGCATCGACGCTCCTGGATGGGGGCTCGGGAATGAGGCCCCTTCGCGTGTCCCGCTCGGCGGCAACCGCCCGTGGTGGTGGAGATTATAGGCGATGGCGCCAGGGCGCAAGGCTGGCCAGGGCGCGGGGCGGGTTACCCCCCGGCGCCGCGGCCGCGCTCACAGGGCCAGCGCGCCGTCGCGCGGCGTCAGGTCGAGCTCAGGCAGCCGCTCCGCCAGCTCGGCCGCGTCCAGGGCGGTCAGGGGCGAGACCTCGTAGGTGACGGCCGGGTCCGTCTTCACGCCGGCCGCCGCCAGCCAGGCGGCGGCGCGGTCTCGCTGGGCCCGGCGCACGGTCTCGGGGGAGTAGGGGCCGCTCTTGTTCTTCAGCGGCTCGAACTCCTCGGCGCGCTCGACCTCGAAGGCCACGTGCGTCTCCGCCTCCGGCAGGAGGTCGAAGATGAACGTCTCGAACTTGATCGCGTTCGGCTCGGCCGGCGTCTCGACCGTCCCGTCGGGCCCGACCTGCGGCACGGCCTTGCGCGCGATGTGGTAGGGCAGCTCGTAGCCGGCGTCGATCAGGCGCTGGAAGAAGGCCAGGCTCCAGGCGTGGATCGCCGTGTTCCCGGCGCGGAACACGAGCTGGCCGGACTCGTCGCGGCGCTCCTGCTCGGCGCGGCTCAGCTCCGAGTACTCGATCACGGCCGCGCGGCCGCCGCGCTCGGCGACGAGGCCGATCTTCTCGGACGGGTCCACCTTGCGCACGACCTTGGTCGACGCCTCGGCGCCGGCCTCCAGGTGGGCGCCGATGAACGCCGGATCTGCGATGCGGCACAGCGGGTTGTCGACCTGGAAGTAGAAGAGGGTCTCGACGCCGCGGGCGAGCAGGTCCTGGATCGCGCGCGCCTCGCGCAGCGCGCGGAGCGTGCCGCCGTGCCCGTCCGGGTTCATGGCGAGCTCGCCCTTGCCGGTCATGAGCAGCTTGCCGCGCGCGTCGACCGTCGGGACCTCGCGCTGGACGAGGAAGGTCACCTGCTCGGCGGGCAGGCCGAAGCGCTCGTGGCGCTCGAAGTAGGCCTCCGTCTCGGCGCGGTTCTGCTGCGAGGTGAGCACGTACCAGGGCAGCGGCGCGCCGGCGCGGCGCGAGGTCGCGGCCACCTGCTCGGCGAAGAGCTGGAAGAGGCTCTTGTTCTGGACGGGCGAGACCTCGAACGTGCCCTTGGGGTGGTCCCAGCCCAGGCGCGTGCCCTGGCCGCCGGCGACGACGACGCAGGCGACCTTCCCCTGGCGCAGGGCCTCCCAGCCGCGCGCCTCGAGCTCGCGCCGGCGGTCGCCCGACACGGGCTCGGTGGGGATCCCCTGGGCGGCGCCGGGGGGGGGCGGCTCGATGTCGATCGACTTGGCGAGCCGGCCGAGGAGCTGGAAGTCGACGGACCGGAGCTGGTCGAGCAGCCCGGCGCGCTCCGCCTCCGAGAGCTCCTCCCAGAAGTCGAAGACGTGCTCCTGGCCCGCCTCGTACGTCTTGGCGACGAGGATCTGATCGACCTCGCCGGGGACCTTGAGCACGTTGCGCTCCTTCCCTGCCGGCTGGCGCCCCGCCTGCCGGCCGCCGAGGGTCGGGGAGCCTAAGCCCCTGCCGTCGGAGCGTCAAGCGCATGTGGTCGCGGTGAACCGCGGCGGCGGCCGCGGGTATCGGGGGCATGCGCGCGCCTGAAGCCAGTCGAGACCGAGGCGCCCGGCGCCGGGGGCGCACCTACCGGGCTTGTCCGAGGGGGCGGCGGAGGCATAGCCTGGGCCGCGGCCCTCGGCGCCGGCTGGCGCCGGTCGCGTGGGGTGGCGGAGGCGGCGACACGGGGATGTCCAGCGATCCGGGCGTGCGCGCCGGCGACAGCGATGAGGCCCTGGTGGCGCGGCTCGAGGGGGGTGACCCGGCCGCCCTGCGCCAGCTCATGGAGCGCTACCGCGGGCCGCTCCACGGCTACCTGTGCCGGCTGCTCGGCTCGAGCGACGACGCCGACGACCTGTTCCAGGACACGTTCGTGCGCGTCCTGCGCCACGCCGCGCGCTTCGACCGGGGGCGGTCGTTCCGGCCGTGGCTCTACTCGATCGCCACGAACCTGGCGCGCAACACGTTCCGCTCGCGGAGCTACCGCGACGCCGTCCCCCTCGACCGCCCCGACGAGGACGGCTGCGCGCTCGTGGCGCAGCTGGCCGGGCGCGGCGGCGCGCCGGGGGACGCGGCGGAGCGGTCGGAGGCGGCGGGCGTCGTCCGGGCCGCCGTCGACGAGCTGCCGGAGAAGGGGCGCGCGGCCGTGGTGCTCTTCTACTACCAGGGCCTCTCCTACGACGAGATCGCCGAGGCGCTGGAGATCCCCGTGGGGACGGTCAAGAGCCGCATGCACAACGCGATGACGCGGCTGGCGCGGGCGCTGGCGCCGCAGGAGGAGCTGCCATGAGCTGCGCGAGCGTGCGCGAGCACCTGCCCGAGCTGGTCCGCGGCGACGCCCCGCCCGGGGTCTCCGATCACGCCGCCGCGTGCGAGGCGTGCGCCCGGGTGGTCGAGGGGGCGCGGGCCCTGCGCGGCGACCTCGACGCCTGGACCGTGCCGCCGCCGCGCGACGACCTCGTGGAGCGCGCCCTGGCGGGGATGGCCATGGCCGCGCTGGCCTCGCCGGAGCGCGGGGCCGCGAGGCCGACGACCGACCTCCCGCCCGGCGCGCCCGGGCCGCTGGGCGAGCTGATCCCGTTCCCGGCGGCGGCGCGGCCGCGGCGCCGCTCGTCGGTCGAGATCCTCACCTCGGCGGCGCTGGGCGGCGGCGGGCCGGTCTCGCCGATCCCGCCGACGCGCGGCCAGCTCGCCCTGCGCCTCGTGACGCAGGCGGCGGCGGCGCTGCTCCTCTTCGGCGTGTGCACGACCTTCGTGGCCGTCTTCTACCCGGCGGTCGTCCACGCGGTCGAGCAGCGGCGCCTGCACGACTGCCAGGAGCGGCTGCGCGAGGTGGCCCGCGCGATCGCGCGCTACCGCCACGAGCGGCCCGACGCCCCGGCGCTGCGCGGACCGGCCCTGCGCGCGGCGCTGGTGGAGGGCGGCTACCTCGACGCCTCGCGCCTCGTCTGCCCCGGCCCGCGCGGCCACGACCTGGGGCAGAACTCGTTCGTGGCGGAGCTCCCCGCGCCCGACCCCGCCGACCCGGCGCGGCTCCCCGGCGGGCGCCCCGTGTGCTGGGACCGCTTCGGCAACCACGCCGAGGGCTTCAACGTCGTCTACGCGGACGGCCGCGTCGAGGTCGTGCCGGTCGAGGGGCTGGCGCGGTGGATGGGGAGGTCCGGGGAGTAGGACCTGTCATCAAGCGTCGTCCTGCTTGGGCGCCCGGCCCGACCCCATGCGCCGCCACAGGCGCCGCGCCAGGTCCGACCAGCCGCGCTCGGCCGGCGGCGCCTCGGGCGGGGGCGGCGGGGCGCCGGCCAGCGGCAGGGGCGCGCGGGCGGGCGGGGCGGCGCGCAGGACCTCGTCGGCGAACAGCGCCACGGGGGCGCCGCCGTCCTCGGGGCGGACGAGGACGCGCCGGCGCAGCACGTCGACCGCGACGACGGCCCCGCGGGCGCGGCGCGCCGTGACGATCCAGCCGACGCGCGGCAGGCCCCGGCGGCTCTCCTCGTAGAGCGGGTTCTCGTAGCGCAGGCAGCACTTGAGCCGGCCGCAGGCGCCGGCCGTGGCCTCGGGCGAGGTCGTGAGCCCCTGCACCTGCGCCATGCGCATGGTCACGGGCTCGAGGGCGCGCAGGAAGGTCGAGCAGCAGAGCGTCCGCCCGCACACCCCCGCGCCGCCGCACACGCGCGCGCGCTGGCGCGCCCCGACCTGCACGAGGTCCAGCTCGACCTCGAGCGCCTCCTCGGCGGCGCGCAGGAGGGCGGGGACGTCGATGCGGGCGGCGGCGGCGTAGTAGACGACGAGCTTCTGCGCGCCCGGGCGGCCGCCCGCCAGGAGGCGCTCGGCCGTGATCACGCGCACGTCCGGCGCGACCGCCGCGGCCAGGGCGGCCACGCGGGCGCGGTCCTGCTCGGCGACGGCGGCCAGGGCGCGGGCGTTGGCCTCGTCCTCGGGGGTGGCCATGCGCAGGAGGAGGCCCGCCTGGTCGGGGAGCCGCTCGGCGTCGACGACGGCCAGGACGAGGCCGACCTCGGTCCCGCGCGGCGTGGTCACGACGCAGGGCCGCCGCGGCTCGGGCCGCGCGTCGCCCGAGGGGACGAACTCGGCGAGCTGCCGCAGGCGGCCGTAGCGGACGAGCGCGTGGACCAACGGGCCGAGCCTCCGCCGCCACGGTAGAGCAGACCGGCCGCCCCGACCAGGCAGGCGGCGACGCGCCGTGCCGCTCAGCTCGGTCAGTCAGAGCCAGTGAAGCCATCGGCCTCGATCGAGGAGCACTGGTGACCAGCCTTCGAACGGAGCAGCGAGCGAGGCGAGGCCGCGGAGGCTGAGGCGAGGCGGCGCGCGCGCGGGCGACGTCGTATCGGCATGCTTCTAGCCCGCGCGCGCGCCGCCCCGCCCAGCATCCGCGGCCGCAGCCGTCGAGCACACCTCACTCAGCACTCGGTCACGTTCACCGGCATGGGGACCGCGGCCGCCAGCCCGCCGCGCGAGGTCTCCTTGTACTTGGTGCTCATGTCGGCCCCGGTGGCGCGCATGGTGGCGATCACGCGGTCGAGCGAGACGTGGTGCGTGCCGTCGCCGCGGAGGGCCATGCGCGCGGCGTTGATCGCCTTGATCGAGCCCATGGCGTTGCGCTCGATGCACGGGATCTGCACCAGGCCGCCGATCGGGTCGCAGGTGAGGCCGAGGTTGTGCTCCATGCCGATCTCGGCCGCGTTCTCCACCTGCCGCACGCTGCCGCCGAGCGCCTCGGTGAGGCCGCCCGCGGCCATGGAGCAGGCCACGCCCACCTCGCCCTGGCAGCCGACCTCGGCGCCGGAGATCGAGGCGTTCTCCTTGTAGAGGATCCCGATCGCCGCGGCCGTGAGCAGGAAGCGCACGACGCCGTCCTCGTTGGCGCCGGGGCAGAAGCGGTCGTAGTAGTGGAGGACGGCCGGCAGGATCCCGGCCGCGCCGTTCGTGGGCGCCGTGACGACGCGGCCGCCGGCGGCGTTCTCCTCGTTGACCGCCATGGCGTAGCAGTTCACCCAGTCGAGGATCGTCAGCGGGTCGCGCAGGGCCGCCTCGGGGCGGCCGGTCAGCTCGCGGTGGAGCTCCGGCGCGCGGCGCTTGACCTTGAGCCCGCCCGGGAGCGAGCCGTCGCGGCGGCAGCCGCGCAGCACGCACTCCTGCATGGCCTTCCAGATGCGCAGGAGCCCGGCGCGGACGTCGGCCTCGGGCCGCCAGGTCTTCTCGTTCTCCAGCATGATCCTGCTGATCGACAGCCCGCGCTCGGCGCCGAGGCGGAGCAGGTCGTCGCCGCTCTTGAACGGGTGCGGCAGGACGGTGCGGTCGCGCTTGAGGCGGTCCTCGCTGGCGGTCTCCTCGTCGACGACGAACCCGCCGCCGATCGAGTAGTAGACGCGCGTGAGCAGCTCCTCCCCGCCGGCGCCGAGGGCGACGAAGCGCATGCCGTTGGGGTGCAGCGGCAGGACCTCCTTGCGGTGGAACACGAGGTCTTGGCGCTCGGCGAAGGGCAGCGACCGCTCGCCCAGGAGCGAGAGCCGGCCGTCGCCGCGGATCCGCGCCAGCCGCCCCTCGATCGCGTCGACGTCCACGTCCTCGGGCGTCTCGCCCTCGAGGCCGAGGAGCACGGCCTTGTCGCTGCCGTGGCCGCGGCCGGTCAGGCCGAGCGAGCCGAACAGCTCCACGCGCAGGCCCTCGACGCGCGCCAGCAGGTCGGCCTTGTGCACGGCCAGCGCGAAGCGCCGGGCCGCGCGCATGGGGCCGACCGTGTGCGAGCTGGAGGGGCCGATGCCGATCGTGAACAGGTCGAAGACGCTGATGGCCAAGCGCGGGCCTCCTGGCGGGTGTCCGCCCGCCAGGAGCGCATCATAGACGGCGCGGGCGCGGTTAGAGCAGGTCCTTGACGGCGTCCCGCTCCTGCGCCAGCTCGTCGCAGGTGGCCCTGATCTTGCCCTTCGCCCAGTCGGAGAGCGCGAGCCCCTCGACGATGCGGTAGCTGCCGTCGCCCGGGCACATGACCGGGAACGACGAGATCAGCCCCTCGGGGGCGCCGTAGCTGCCGTCGGACGGGACGGCCATGCTCGTGATCTCGCCCGGCTTCGTGCCGCGGAACCAGAGCGCCATGTGCTCGATCGCCGCGTGGGCGGCCGAGAAGGCCGAGCTGGCGCCGCGGGCGTCGATCACGGCCTTGCCGCGCTGGCCGACGGCCTTCTGGAACTCGCCCTGCAGCCAGGCGTCGTCGTTGATCACCTGGCGGATCGGCCGGCCCTGGATGGTGCCGTGCTCGACGTCGGGGACCATCGTCGGGCTGTGGTTGCCCCAGATGAACGCGTTCGACACGTCGCGGACCTGCACCTTCGCGCGCCCGGCGAGCATCGACACGGCGCGGTTGTGGTCGAGGCGCGTCATGGCCGTGAAGCGCTCGGGCGCGACCTTGCCCTTGGCCGCGTGCATGGCGATCAGGGCGTTGGTGTTGGCCGGGTTGCCGACGACGAGGACGCGCACGTCCGGGCTGCCCACGCGGGCGATCGCCTGGCCCTGGCCGGTGAAGATCGGGCCGTTGGCCTTGAGCAGGTCGCTGCGCTCCATGCCGGGGCCGCGCGGGCGGGCGCCGACGAGGAACGCGGCCGTGCAGTCGCCGAAGGCCTCGTCGAGGTCCGAGGTGCAGACGATCTTCTGCACGAGCGGGAAGGCGCAGTCCTCGAGCTCCATGCGCACGCCCTCGAGCGCCTTGAGGGCCGGCGGGATCTCGAGGAGCTTGAGGATGACCGGCTGGTCGGGGCCGAACACGTCCCCGTGGGCGATCCGGGGCAGGATGGCGTAGCCGATGTTCCCGGCGGCGCCGGTGACGGTGACCACGAGCGGCTTCATCAGACTCACTCTCCGTGGAGGGCTTGGGGGGGAAGGCGGAGAGTGTCTGGTGGAAGCGGCCGTCCGTCAACGACCCCTGGCGCGCGTCCGGCGAGCGCAGCGGGAACGACGACGCGCGGCCGGGGTGACCGGCCGCGCGGGCATCGCGCGGGCATCGAGGAACGCGTCCGGAACGGCGACGCGCGGCCGGGTGACCGGCCGCGCGTGCGGGAGACGGGAGCGGGTCGCTCAGCCGTTCTGGTTGGTGCTCTGCTGAGCGGGCGCCTGCTGCGCCGGGGCCGGGGTCTGCGACGCCGGGGCCTGCTGCGCGGGCGCGGTGCCCTGCGACGCCGGGGCCTGCTGCGCGGGCGCGGTGCCCTGCGACGCCGGGGCCTGCTGCGCGGGCGCGGTGCCCTGCGACGCCGGAGTCTCCGACGACACCGCCGGGGCCTGCTGCGCCGGGGCCGGGGCCTGCGACGCGGGCGACTGCTGCGAGGGGGCCTCCTCGCCGAGCGCCGGCAGCGCGGGGCGGGCCTGCGACGGCCGCTGCTGGGCGGGCGACGCCTCGGCCTGCGGCGACTGCTGGGGCGACGCCTCGGCGGTCGTCTGGCCGCCGCGGGCGGGCGACTGCTGCTGGTTGTTGTTGCGGCGCACGCGCTGGCCGCGCTCGCGGGTCGTGCCCTGCTGGCTCGCGCACTGGCCGGCGCACGTGCCCTGCGCCGGGTCGAGCTCGAGGCGCAGCCGCGCCTCCTCGGCCTGGTTCTGGTTCGACTGGTTCGGGCTCGCCACGTTGCCGAGGCTGCCGGCCAGGCCCTGCTCCTGCGACTGCGTGATGCGCGCGCGCACCTCGTTGCCGCGCTGCTCGCCCACGCCGGCCTGCGTCAGCGTCTCGCCGCTCTGCTGGAACGTGACCTCGCGCTGGACGTCGACGCGCCCGTCGGGCCGCTGCTGGAGGGTGATCTGGCCGGTGAACGGCCCGCGCTGCGAGTCGACGCCCGAGATCTGGAACGTCTGCTGGGGGGCCTGTTGACGGGCCGCCGCGTTCTGGTTCTCCGGGTCGGCGAACACGGGGGTGGCGGGGAAGGCGAACACGCCAGCGACGGCGGCCGAGACGAGGAAGGCGCGGGTGTACTTCTTGATCGAGTCCATCATGGTGATTCGCTCCGAAGGGCCGCCGTGGGCCCTCTCGTTTGGGGTTTTGTCGATCCGTTGCCCGCGTCAGTCGCGAGCGTGTCAACTTGGTGGTCACTAGAGCAGGGCGCGTGCCGCTCGCTCGGGAAGCCGCAAACAAAACACTTGCACTGTCACGTCTCTGTATCCGGTTCATCTCCCCTCGATTCGTCGCGCGTCTGGACCAGATACGGCGCAGTCTCCGCCGGCGGAATCGGCCCATCCTCGGCTCGACCCTGCCTGGCCACGCGGCTAGGATCCGCGGTCAGCGGAGGTGCCATGAACTGCTCGGGTTGCGGTGGAGAGATGGAGGAGATCGTCGTCGACGACGTCACGATCGACCGCTGCGAGCGCTGCGGCGGCGTGTGGCTGGACGCCGGCGAGGCGGACGACCTGGCCCGCCGCGGGCCCGTGAGCCCGGCCGATGAGATGCGGCGGAAGAAGTACGAGCTGCTGCGGCAGTGGAAGACCGCCGACGACCCGCGCCCGACCGAGCGCGTCTGCCCGCGGTGCGACGAGCACCTGGCCCGGGTCAACTACAAGCAGGTGCCGGGGCTCCTCGTCGACAAGTGCCCCAAGGACTGCGGGCTGTACCTGGACAAGGGCGAGCTGGAGAAGATCCGGCTGATCGACCGGTAGGTACATGGAGCGGGCCGCGCTCACGCGCGGCCCCGCTCCTGATCTTCGCTCCGGATCGTGGCCCCGGCTTCGCCTACTCGACGAGGGCGGTCACCGCGCGGGCTTGCAGGGTGCCCGACCCGCTCGCGTCCCAGCGCCCGAGCGCCGTGAAGGCCCGCATGCGCGCGCCGCCGGCCAGCCGCGCGGCGAGGTCGGCCTGCCAGGCGGCGAAGCTCACGTGCGGCGTGGTCACGCCGGCATCGATGATGAGGTACAGGCCCGAGGCCCCCGCCGGCGTCACCTGCGGGCGGTCGGCCGGCGCGAGCGTCGTCGGGCTCGCCAGGCCGGTGTCGAGCGTGCGCACCTGCGTGGTCTGGAGGTCGACCGTGACCCCGGTCCCGGACGCCGCCGTGAAGGGCGTGGCGCTGAGCGCCTGCCAGTCGGCCCGCAGGACCGACCCCGTGGCCGCGCGGTCGACGAGGTGCGTGGCCGCCGCGTCCGGCTGCCCGGCGGGCGCCGTCCACGCGGCGAGCTGCGCGCGCAGCGCCACGGGCGTGCCGGCGACGACCGTCGTCGCCGGGAGGCCGGTGATCGTCACCAGGAGCTGCGTCGGGTTGGCCGTCGGCGCGCCGTCGACGCGGAAGTCGAAGTCCGCGACCGGGCGCCCGGCGATCCGGGCCACGTTCACGGCGAGCTGGCCCGACGAGGCGGGGCCGACCGCGTAGCCGAAGATGGGCGTCTCGAGGAGCACGAGGTGCCCGCCCGCGCCGGTGGCCGTCAGGGTCGACCCGGAGAGCGCGCCGCGCGCCACGAGGCGCTGACCGATCGCCACCTCGTCGAGCGTCAGGGCCGCCGTCGCGCCGGCCCGCGTGATCTTCGTCGCGGCCCCGGCGGCCACGGTGACCGTCTGCCCGGTCAGGCGCTGGCCGCTCTGGCGCGTGACCGTCGCGCCCTGGACCGTCAGCGACCCGGCGGCCGTGCGGCCGGTGACCACGCCCGTCACGGTGTCGGGCGCGGCCCAGGCGTCGACGCCCAGGGCCAGGAAGCTGCCGGCCGCGCCCTCGGCCTGGGCGAGGACCTCGGCCCACAGGCCCGCCGGGCGGGCGGCGAGGGCCGCGAGGTCGCTGGCCTCGCCGTCGACGAGCACGCGCGTGGCGCCGTCGGCGCGCACGGTCACCGAGCCGGGCGAGCCCGGCGGCGAGGGCAGGGCCAGGACGAGCGAGCCGGCGGCCGAGTCGACGCTCGCGACGGCGCCGGCGAGGCGCTGTGGCCTGGGCGTCGTCGGCGCCGCGACCGCGCTGAGCACCGGGCCCAGGCGGACGGTATTCGTCGCGTCGTCGACGAGGCACGACTGGTCGAGGTCGAGGTCGAGCTCGACCAGGCGCTGCGCCCCCTGGGTGACCGACAGGCGCCGGCCCGGCTCGAAGAGGGCCGCGCGCCGCACGACGCCGCCGAGGGTCACGCCGAGCGTATCGGCCACGCGCGCCGGCGTCGCCCGCCCGGCGATCACGACGCGGGCCTGGCTCAGGTCGAGCCCGAGGAGCGCGCCGATGTAGGTGCCGACGGGGACCGGCCGCGCGGCGACGACGTCGCCGACCGTCACGAGCTCCGTCAGGTCGACGCGCGCCCGCGCCGGGGCCACCGGCACCAGCGCGCCGCTCTCGTGGATGAGCTCGACCGACGCCAGCCCCACCTCGAAGGCCTCGAGGCGGTCGCCGGGCGCGTCGGTGAGCGACACGGCGACGTGGCCCGCGTTCGACGAGCCGCCGCCGCCGCCGCCGCCGCCGCCGCAGCCGTGCACGGCGACGCCGGCCAGCGACGCGGCCGCCAGGGCCAGCCAGGTGAGCGAGAGCGAGCTGCGCATGGGCGTTCCCCCCTTGTGAGGGCGGGCACGTTAGCGCCGGCGTGCAGCTCTGCAAGGGACGCGGACGCCCGCTCGGCGGCCTGGGTGGCCGACGAGCGGGCGGGCGGCGCCGGTCAGCGCGCGAGGGCCGGCTCGAGCTCGACCGCGGCGTCGTCGCCCGCGTCGATCCCCAGCCGGCGCAGCGTCCTGTAGAGCGCGTAGCGCGTGACGCCCAGGCGCCGCGCCGCCTCGGCCTTGTTGCCGTGGCTGGTGGCCAGGACCTCGCGCACGTAGGCTCGCTCGCGCTCCTCGAGCAGGTCGCGCAGCTCCTGGTAGCTGAGCTCCTGGTCGGGCGCCGCCTGCGACGGGGCGGCGCGGCGGAAGGGGAGCGCGGCGGGGTCGAGGACGCCGCCCTGCGAGAAGAGCGCCGCCACGCGCACGGCGTTTTCCAGCTCGCGCACGTTGCCCGGCCAGGCGTGGGCCATGAGGGCGTCGAGGGTCTGGTCGCTGAGGAGCAGGGGCGGCTGCCCGGTCTCGGCCGCCTGGCGGCGGAGGAAGTGCTCGACGAGCCCCGGCAGGTCCTCGGGGCGGTCGCGCAGGGCCGGGACGCGCACCTCGAGCACGGCCAGGCGGAAGAGGAGGTCCTCGCGGAAGAGGCCCTGCCGGACGAGCGCCTCGAGGTCCTTGTGGGTCGCCGCGATCACGCGCACGTCGAACGTCCGCGTGCGCTGCCCGCCGAGCCGGCGCACCTCGCCGTCCTGCAGGACGCGCAGGAGCTTGGCCTGCATGGCGGGCGACATGTCGCCGACCTCGTCGATGAACAGCGTGCCGCCGTGGGCGCGGGCGAACAGGCCGTCGCGCGCGCGGTCGGCGCCGGTGAAGGCGCCCTGCTCGTGGCCGAAGAGCTCCGCCTCGAGGAGCGAGTCGGCCAGCGCGGCGCAGTTCTCCGAGACGAACGCCCCGGTGCGGCGGGAGCGGCGGTGGATCGCCCGCGCCACCAGCTCCTTGCCCGACCCCGTCTCGCCCCGCACGAGCACCGGCAAGGCGCTCCGCGCCACGCGCTCGATCCGGTCGGCCAGGGCCCGCATGGGCGGACTGTCGCCCACGAGCCCGTCCTCGATCGTGAAGGAGGCTGCCCCGCCGCTCTTGCGCTCGTCGATCACGTTCCACCTCGTCCCGTCGTCTCGTCGCGCGGCCCGCCGCCGCGTCTGCGGCCGAACGGTGCGAAGGGCGTGCCCTGTCCGCTCACGAGACGGAGATGGCTGAAACGAAGGGACTTGAGCGTGCGGGAGCCGCCCGGCGCCTTTTCTTACTCTTTTCGATCGGGGCCACGGCGACGGTTCGGCGGTGGGGCGGACCGGTTCGCCGCGGGGCAGCGGCTGCCCGTCGTGTCGAGATCGGAGGCTTCACCACAGAGGAAGCAGAGGGAGCAGAGGTTCTTCCCGAGGTCCATCGAGGGCCAACCGGCCGGGTCAGCCGCCATGGACCCCTCTCACCGCGGTCACCGCTCGATCGGATCAGGAGACGTCGACTCTCCGGCCGGATGGAGCCACGGGCCAGGACGAAGGCGGAGGGCAGGACAGACGGAAGGGACAGGACCACCGACGCCGTGGACGTCGAGGCGGAGGAGAGAGGAGGCGCCTTGGACGTCGTGGGCGTCGTCTGCCCCCCGTTCGACCTCTGCTCCCTCTGCTCCTCTGTTGTGAACCCTCACACCTGTTCGAAGGGCGGCGCGGGCGGCATCAGCAGCGGCCCGCGGGCCAGGATCGCCGCGATCGCCTGCGCGACCTGCATGGCGCTCGGCCGCGCCGCCGGGTCGCGGAACATGGCGGCCCGGACGATCTGGTCGAGGTCCGCGGGGGCGTCGGGGCGGTAGGCGGTGATCGGCGGCGCGTCCTCGCTCGAGATCTTCGCCACCGTCCCGAGGAAGGACTCGCCGGCGAACGGGTAGCGGCCGGTGATGCACCGGAACAGGACGGCGCCGAGGGCGTAGACGTCGGTCCAGGGGCCGATCGCGGCCGGGTCGCCGCGCGCCTGCTCGGGCGCCATGTAGGCAGGGGTGCCGATGAACTTGCCCATCTGCGTGGCGATGATGTCGCGGCGCAGGGTGTCCTTCGCCAGGCCGAAGTCGACGAGGAGCACGCGCCCGCCGCTGGCGACCATGATGTTCGCCGGCTTGATGTCGCGGTGGACGACGCCGCGGCCGTGCATGTAGGCGCACGTGCGCGCGACCTCGGCGATCACCTCGAGCGCCTTCTTGGGCGCGAGCTGGCCCGGGCGCACGAGGTCGGCCAGTGAGCGCCCCTGCACGTAGTCCATGGCCAGGTAGTGAGCGCCGCGGTCGTAGTCGCAGCTGCGGACCTTCACCAGCCCCGGGTGCTCGAGCGAGGCCAGGAGCTGCGCCTCCTGGCGGAAGCGGGCCACGACCTCGGGGCTGCGCGCCGCCTGGGCGGAGAGGACCTTGATCGCCGCCGGGGGCAGCGTCGGGTGGTGCCCCTCGAAGAGGATGCCCACGGCCCCGCGCGCCAGCTCGCGCACGAGCGTGTAGCCGCCGAGGGTGTCGCCGGCCTTGACCTGCGCCGTCGCCTCGTCGCCGCGCAGGACCATGCCCATGGCCGTGCTCTCGCCCACGACCCGCTGGTCGAGCGCCGCGACGTCCTGCACCGACTGCACGAGCGAGAGGATCTGATCCGACGTGAGCGCCTGCCGGCGCAGGAGCACCTGCGCGGCGCGCACCGTCCGCCCCTCGCGCTCGGCGGCCACGATCTCGGACAGGCACGCGCCCGCGAGCGACTGGTTCAGGAGCCCGCGCGCCACGGCCACCTGGAGCAGGCGCACGTCGTTGGCGTTGGGCATGGCCTTTCCTCGTCGCGCCGCGGTCGGTGCGGCTGCCGCACTCTACCGGCGCCACCTCGACCCCGCGAGGGGGCCAAGGGGGGGCCAAGGCGATCGGGAGCTCTCGGGTCCGCCCGGCGCCTCGAGGGGTCGGCCCGCTCGACCGACCTGGATCGGAGCCGCACGCGAGGCGAGGCGACACGCTCCAACCCCGCGTGGAATGCAACCGCAAGCGAGGCGAGGCCGCGGAGGCCGAGGCGAGGGGGGAGCGCGCGCGGGTCGTATCGATCGCCGGATCCTACGACCCGCGCGCGCCCCCCCTCGCCCGACATCCGCGGCCGCAGCCGTCGATCACACTTCAGCGGTCGCCGCTGCGGGAGGCGTGCGCAGCCGCGAGCTGCTGGAACAGCGCGCGCAGGTCGCCCTCCATCTCCTTCGGCGTCTGGTAGCGGTCCTCGGGCTTCTTGGCCATGGCGCGCGTGATGATGTCCTCGAGCGCCGCCGGCACCGCCGGGTTGAGCGAGCGCAGCGGGTCGGGCATGGCGTTGAGGATCTTCATGATGAACGAGCGGGTCGTCTTCTCGTTGAACGGCCGCTTGCCCGAGAGCATGTGGTAGAGCGTCGCGCCGAGCGAGTAGATGTCCGAGCGCTGGTCGGCGTTGAGCGCGTTGTCGAGCTGCTCGGGCGGCATGTAGGCCAGCGTGCCCATGCCCTCGCCGGGCGCCGTCAGGCCGCTCTGGCCGGCCTCGGTGAAGCTCTTGGCCAGGCCGAAGTCGACCAGCTTGGCCACGCCCTGCGTGTTGACCATGACGTTCTCGGGCTTGATGTCGCGGTGGACGATCCCGCGCTCGAACGCGTGCTGCAGGGCGTTGGCGATCTGGATGATCACGCGCATGGAGTAGCCGACGTCGAGGCGCCCGTACTCCTCGATCAGCTTCGAGACCTCGCGGCCCTCGATGTACTCCATGGCGATGAAGTAGAGGCCGCGGCTCTCGCCCGCGTCGAAGATCTGCGTGATGCTCGGGTGGACGAGCTGCCGTCCGGTGTCCGACTCGCGGAAGAAGCGCTGCACGTCCTTCTCGCTCGAGACGAGCTGCGGGCGGATCGTCTTGAGGGCGCAGATGCGCCCGTCCTTGCGGCAGAGCGCCTTGTAGACGGCGCCGAAGGCCCCCTGCCCGAGCTTCTTCTCGATCGTGTAGCCGTCGACCATGTTCGGGTCGAAGTCGAACTGCTTCAGGCACTCGGCGCAGATCAGCCGCCCGTTGGTGTCCTGCCGGTAGCGGTTCTGCTGGATCTCCTGCGGCGTGATCGGCCGCGCGCAGTTGCCGCAGCGGTAGCCCTGCGGGTTCGGGGCGGCGCCGGCGTTGGCGGCCAGGACGCGCAGCTCGTTCTGGCCGAGGATCACCTGGTCGTTGGGGGCGAGCTGCGACCAGCCCTGGGCCAGGCGCTGCCCGTTGACGTAGGTGCCGTTGGACGAGCCGAGGTCGGCGATCAGGACGCCGCGGGGGGTGTTGGAGATCTGGCAGTGGCGGCGCGAGATCGACGGGTCCTGGATGCGGAAGGTGGCCTCGGTCCCGCGCCCGAGGATGACCGACTGGTTGTCCTCGAGGGTGATCGTCTCGTTGGCGCGTGCGCCTCGAACGAGCCGGAGCCCGACGCGCATGGGGGTGAGCCTCGACGCTCGGTGAAGCGGTGTCGCGGTGGACGATCCTCGACGTGGCCGACGTAAAGCCTGGTCTGTTCTAGCAGGGCGCCCGGGCAGGGGCAAGCGAGCGGCGCGGGGGCCCAGGACGCGTGCCTACCTCCCTCGATGGGGCTCGGGTAGCGTGGTCCGCTCGAGGCCCCGCGAGCGGAGGGTTGCGCCCTGCGGATCACGCTGGTGTTCATCCTCACGCTGATCCTGCCCAGCGTGCTGCTCACGGCCTTCGCCTACCAGGCGATCGAGACCGAGCGGCGCGCCCGGCTCGCCGACCGGTCGCGGGCCCTGCAGGGCGAGGCGGAGTGGGTCGCGCGGGACCTCGACGACCTGCTGGCCGCCCGGACGCGGCCCCTGCAGGTCGAGGCGGCGCTCCTGCCGGGGCGGGCGCCGCTGGACGCGGTGCCGGCGGTCCAGCGCCTCGTGGCGCGCGAGCCGATCTTCCGCGCCTTCATGGTCCTCGACCGCGCGGGCCGCCGCGTCCACCCGGCGTCGCCCGCGGCGACGAGCGAGCGCCGCGCCGTCCCCGGGGGGGTCCTCGGCGGGCTCACGGGCGCTTGCCTGCCGCCCGACGAGCCCGAGGCGCTGCGGGCGATCGAGGAGGCGGCCCTCACCAGCCGCGAGCAGGCGCTCGACGCCTTGGCGCTCCTGCGGCGCCGCGGCACGCCGGCCGGCCGGGCGGCCGCGCTGTTCGACGCCGGGCGCCTGCACGAGGGCAGCGCGACGCTCACCGGCATGCTCAACGCGCTCGAGGCCTACGGCGAGCTGCGCCGGCTGCCGCTCGAGACGACGTGCGCTCGCGGGCGGCCCGTGGCGGCGCACGGCCGCTTCCGCCACGCGCTCGTGTGCTACACGCTGAAGAACCGGCCGGCCTTCCGCGAGGGGTTGCTCGGGCTCCTCGCCGAGCTGGACCGGGGCGGCGAGGCGCTCCCGGCGGAGGCGGTCGTCGAGCTGGCCGAGCGCGCGGGCGCGCTTCTCCAGGACGAGGGCGAGGACGCGCTCCCGGCGGCGCGAGCGATCGGCGCCCGCCGCCAGCAGCTCGAGCAGGCGTGCGTGCGCCTCGAGCAGCTCTTCGGCCCGGCGCTGCTCGGCGCCCTGCACGCGGCGCGGCCGGCGCGGTCGAGCGCGGCCAGCGAGGCCTCGGGCGTCCTCTCGGGGGGCGCCCGGCACGCGGCCGAGGTGGCCGAGGAGCGCCCGCAGTTCTTCAAGGCCCGCTCCGTGCTCCGCCACGAGCTCGTGGCCTACGCCCCGCTGTGGGGGCGGCCGGCCGACCGCGCGCTGGGCGTGGTCGCCGTCGAGCTGGACCTCGACGCGCTCGAGCGCGAGCTGCGCTCGCGCGTGCGCACGCGCGGCTGGGGCGGCGAGCTCGTGCCGGTCGAGGCCACCGGCGCGCTCGGCGGCGACCCCACCGACGTGACGGCCCTGCCGCTGCGCGCGCCGCTCGAGCACGTGGCCGTCGTCGTGCGCGCGCCCCCCGACCCGCCGGGGCTGGTCGAGAGCGCGCTGGACCTTCCGCGCGACACGGTCTACCTGTGGGTGATCGCGCTGGCCGTGGGCGGGATCGCCGCCGGCGTGCTGGCGACGACGCGCACGGTGCTGCGCGAGGCCAAGGCGGGGCAGCTCAAGAGCGACTTCGTGACCAACGTCACGCACGAGCTGAAGACGCCGCTGACCTCGATCCGCATGTTCCTCGACACGCTCCTGCTCGGGCGCGTCACCGATGAGGCGGAGACGCGCGAGTGCCTGCAGGTCATGGCGCGCGAGGCCGAGCGGCTCACGCGCCTGATCGAGCAGCTCCTCGTCTTCAGCCGCATCGAGAGCAAGAAGTGGCGGCTGAAGCTCGGCTTCGAGCACCCGCGGGCGCTCGTCGAGGAGGCGCTGAAGGTCCTCTCCGACCAGCTCGGGCGGCCGCGCGACGAGCTGGGGATCGAGGTCGTCGCCGTGCAGGACCTGCCGCAGATCGCCGTCGACCGCTTCGGCGTCGTCGAGGCGATCCTGAACATCCTCCACAACGCCTGGAAGTACACGCCCGGCCCCGACCGGCGCATCCGCGTCGTGATCACGTCGCGGCGGCGGCACGTGGAGATCGCGGTCGAGGACAACGGGATCGGCGTGCCGCGGCGCGACCGGCGGCGGATCTTCGTCAAGTTCGAGCGCGGCACCAACGCCGAGGAGAAGCGCATCGAGGGCTCGGGGATCGGCCTGACCATGGCCACGTCGATCGTGCAGGCGCACGGGGGCACGATCACCTTCGCGCCCAACAAGCCGCACGGGAGCCGGTTCTCGATCTGGCTGCGCAAGTGACGTGACGGGGTCCGGCGGGCCGGGTCGAAGCCCGGGAACCCGGCCTCCCTGGCCGCCGTGTGTGTGTCACTCCCAGGTCATCAATCTCGCGGCGAGCATGGGAAACGGTCGGGGGCGCTGGTTAAGCTTTGCGGACGGCGCCCCGGCGCCGGGGGGGTTGGGGCGATGGACACGATCCTGGTCATCGAGGACGACCCGGCGATCTCCCTCGGGCTGCAGAAGAACCTCAAGTACGAGGGCTACGACGTCCTCACGGCGGCCAAGGGCGAGGTCGGCCTGGAGATGGCGCTCGACCGCAAGCCCGACCTGATCATCCTCGACGTCATGCTGCCGACGCTCTCGGGCTTCGAGATCTGCAAGACGCTCAAGCGCAACGAGGTCGACATCCCGATCATCATCTTGTCGGCGAAGGACCAGGAGATCGACAAGATCATGGGCCTCGACCTGGGGGCCGACGACTACCTGACGAAGCCCTTCTCGATCCGCGAGCTGATCGCGCGCATCAACGCGGTCCTGCGGCGGAAGAAGCGCTACGAGAAGGAGCTCGAGACCTTCACCTTCGGCGACGTCTCGATCGACTTCACGGCGCGCACGGTGGCGCGCGGGGGCAAGCCGCTCGAGCTGTCGCCGCGCGAGTTCGACCTGCTGGGCTACTTCGTGCGCCACCCCAACGAGGTCATGGACCGCCGGCAGATCCTCAACAAGGTCTGGGGCTACGACTACTACGGCACGGCGCGCACGATCGACAACTTCGTCACGAAGCTGCGCCAGAAGCTCGAGCCCGACGCCGAGAACCCCTCGCACTTCGTCACGGCGCGCGGGATCGGCTACAAGTTCGTCCCGGACAAGTAGGCCTCCCCGTCGTGCCGGCACGGGCCCCCGCCCTGGGACGGAGCGACCAGCCCAGGCCAGGCCGCGGAGGCCGAGGCGAGGCGGCGCGCGCGCGGCCGAGATCGATCGCCGGATCCCATCGGCCGCGCGCGCGCCGCATCGCCCGGCATCCGCGGCCGCAGCCGTCGATCACCGACGAGCGAGCTGGTCCCAGCCCTGGCGCGGGACCTCGACGACCTTCGTGGTGGGCGGAAACGTCCGCCGCTCGCCGGCGGCGCTCTCGGCGACGACCTGGCCGTCCTCCTCGTCGGTGACCTTCCAGGCCTTCTCCGGGGCGAGGATCGGCGTGGCCTTCTTCACCTCGGTGGCGCTGGGCTCGTCGCTGCCGCCCGGCGGGACGTCGAGGGTGAAGCAGCGGCCGACGGTGAGCGAGGAGAGGAGGACGGGACGGCGCATGCGGGTGACCTCGTCGTCCCGCGATCTTCCCGCGGCTGGCGGGCCGCGCAAGGCCGCCCCGTCCCGTAGACTCGACCTGTGACCGGCGCGGAGATGCTCCTCCTGTCGCTGGCCTGCCTCCTGGCGGGCGGTGTGGGCGCGACGCTCGGGCTGGGCGGCGGGGTGTTCATCGTCCCGCTGCTGACGATCTGGCTGGGCGTCCCCGTGCACGAGGCGGCCGGCACGAGCCTCGTGTGCGTGCTGGCGACGTCGGCGGCCGGCTCGGTGGCCCTCGACCGCACGCGCCTGGCCGACCCGCGCCTGGTGGCCTACCTGGGCGTGGCGACCGTGGCGGGCGGGGCGGCCAGCGCCGTGGTCGCGCCGGCCGTCTCGCCGCGGCTCGTCTTCGGTCTGTTCGGGCTGGCCACCGGCTGGGCCGCCTGGCGCCTGGTCGCGCGCCTGCGCGCGCCGGCGGCGGCGGCGCAGATGGGGCCCGCGCCGCCGGCCGAGGGCCCGGCGAACCTCGGCGTGGGCGTGGGCGCCTGCGTCGGGGCCGGGGTCGCCAGCGGCCTGCTCGGGATCGGCGGGGCGCCGGTGCAGGTGCCGGTGATGACCGAGGTCATGCGCGTCGCGGCGCCGGTGGCCTTCGCGACGTCGAACGTCCTGGTCGGCATCACCGCCGCCGCCTCGACGGCGGCCTACTACGGCAACGGCCTGATCCGCGCCGACCTGGCCGCGCCGTGCGCCCTGGCCTCGGCGATCGGCGCCTACGCCGGCGGCCGGCTCGCGCCGCGCCTGCCCGTGCGGCCGCTCGTGACCTTCTTCGTGGTCGTGCTCGTCTACCTGACCGGGAGGATGCTGTGGAAGGCGATCGCGCCGGGCGCCTGACCACGCGCGCGGTCACCGTCGCGCTGCTCCTCGGCGCCGCCTTCCTGCTGGCGGGGCTCCTGCGCGGCCTGCCGCCGGGGGCCGCGGTCGCGCGGCCGGGCGAGCTCCTGCGAGTGGACGGCCCGGCGCTCGTGGGAATGGGCGTCCTCCTTCTCGTCCTGGCGCCGATCGCGCGGCTGATCGGCCTGGGCGCCGGCTTCTGGCAGGCCGGGCAGCGAGGACCGCTCGCCGCGACGGCGGGCATGCTGCTGCTGCTGGCGCTGTCGTTCGTGGCGGCCAGCGCGCGGGAGTGGTGACGGCGTGTCGGCCGTCGACGCGTTCCGCGAGCAGCTCCGGCAGGTCCACGGCGCCGGCCCCGACGTCGAGGTGCGCCCGGGCCCGCCCGCGATGGCGGTCCCCGGCTTCGTGACGCTCGAGGCGACCGTGCACGGCGCGCCCGTGCGCGGCTGGGCCCGCGACGACGGCGCGGTCGTCCTCTTCTTGCGCCAGAACTTCGGCCTGCTGCTCGACGCCGCCCGCTTCGCCGACGAGCCGCCCGGCCTCTCGGCCCGCGAGCTGACAGAGCGCCTGGTGTGGTCCCACGGCCCCGCCTACGAGCTCGTGGAGTCGGTCCCCGCGGGCGAGCTCGGCCTCGAGCACGCCATCGCCACGCCGGTCGCGCGGCGGAGGAGCGGCGACGGCACGGTCGAGCTGCGCTTCACCGTGCGGGAGCGCGAGGACGGCGCGCCCGTGACGATCATGCACTACCGCCTCCGCGGGGGGCCCGGGGCGCCGTTCAAGGTCGACCTGTGGCAGCTCGCGCCGGAGCCGGACACGAGCTGGGACGAGTGAGCCCTCGCGGACCCGGCCGAGGCTCGAGCACCTGCGCCGTTTCGAGGAGGCCGTGTGGGGGGAGGAGGTCGCCGACGCCGACCCGGACGTCGACGACCTCCTGGGGGAGCTCGCCTACGACCTGGACTTCTACGAGCCCGACCCGCGAGCGCGCGCGGAGGACCCGTCGTTCTTCGGGGAAGAGCGCCTGGAGCGCGAGGTCCGCGCGGCCCTGGACCGGCTGCGCGCGATGTGACGGTGTGGTCGAGCGCGTCGCCGCGGGCTGGTCGTCGGTCCGGGGTTCGTCGACGAGGGCGGTCGAGTGGCTGACGCGTGTGAGCGCCGGCTCGGGCCTGGTCGTCGGTCGGGGGTTCACCTCGAGTGGCTGGCGCCCGTGACCACGGTCGCGGCGCTGGAGGTCGGCCCGGGGTCCATCGACGAGGGCGGTCGAATGGCTGGCGCATATGAGCCCGGTCGCGGTGCTGGACGTCGGCCCGGGTTCGTCGACGAGGCGGTCGAGTGGCTGGCGCCCGTGAGCACGGTCGCGGCGCCTGGCCGTCGGCCCGAGTCCGTCGACGAGGGTGGTCGAGTGGCTGGCGCCCGC
>JAHBXY010000079.1 GCA_019636275.1 Planctomycetota bacterium
CCCGGCGTCGGGGTAGCGCGCCGCGGGCGCGCGCGCGAGGCAGCGCAGGCACACCGCCTCGAGCGCCGGCGAGACCGTCGGGTCGCGCCGGCGGAGCGGCGCCACCTCCGCCGCCGCGACCTGCGTCAGGAGCGCCGCCAGGTCCGTCGCCTCGAACGGCGACCGGTCGACGAGCGCCTCGTGCAAGAGGACGCCCAGCGCCCACACGTCCGTCCAGGGCCCGGTCGCGTCGCGGTCGCCGAGCTGCTCGGGCGCCATGGCCGTGGGCGTGCCCACGAGCGCGCCCGTCCGCGTGAGCCGCTCGAGGTCGCTCGCCGTCGCCAGCCCGAAGTCGATCACCTTCGGCGCGCCGCCCTCGTCCAGCACCACGTTCACGGCCTTGAGGTCGCGATGCACGACCCCTCGCGCGTGCGCGTGGGCGACGCCGTGCGCCACCTGCCGCACGAGCTCGACCCGCGCCGCGCGCGGGAGCGAGCGCCAGGCCTGGTCGAGCGTGGGCCCGGCCACCAGCTCCTGCACGAGCACGGGCCGCCCCTCGTGCTCGAAGGCCTCGTGCACGACGACGATCGCCGGGTGCCGCAGCCGCGCCGCCAGCTCCCCCTCGCGCACGAAGCGCAGGACCCGCCCCGCGTCGGCGGCGGCCGAGAGCAGCTTCAGCGCGACCGCGCGGCCGGCGGGGTCCCGCGCCCGATAGACGACCCCCATGCCGCCCCGGCCGAGCTCCGCCTCGAGCGAGTAGCGGCCGATCTGCACGGCGGGTCTCCCGGAACGACGAAAGCCCCGCACGGGGCGGGGCTTTCGATGGGGCTATGAGGAGTCGAACCTCAGACCTCGTCCTTATCAGGGACGCGCTCTAACCAACTGAGCTATAGCCCCGGGTGGGAAGGCGCATTCTACTCCGGACCGGCCGGGCATCAATCGTCCGCTTCACGCCGCGCGCGGGCGGCCGCCAGGACGCGCTCCCAGTCGAACGCCGGGCCGGGGTCCTGCTTGGCCCGCGTGACGTGGTAGTGGCCGATCACGCCGACGCCGGCGGCGGCGCCGAATGTCGCCGGGTCGGCCACCGTGGTGGTCACGGCGCCGTCGGGCCCCCGCGGCGCCTCGAGCCGGACCTCGGGGAAGGCGCGGGCCAGGGCGGCCAGCAGCCGGCCGAGGGCCTCGTACTGCGCGTCCGTGAAGTCATACATGGTGTAGGTCCGGCCGTGGATCGGACCGGCCACCGGCTCGGCGCGCGCCGGACGCACGACGAAGTCGCCGGTCCGCACGTCGCCCGAGCGCGCGCCGAGGTCGAAGCGGACGGCGCCCGAGGCCTCGTCGCGCGCGTAGCGGTCGGCCAGGCCGGCCGTGAGCTCGAGCGGGCCCGGGTGGGCGATCTCGATCCCGACCGAGCGGTCGTTGACGCCGCCGGCGTGGCGGGCGCGCAGGGCGAGGTCGAGCGTCTGGTAGATCGTCCCGTCGACGTCGAGCAGGAAGTGGCAGGAGAGCCCGCGCACGTCGTGGAGGACCCGGAAGCAGTTGCGCGAGGTCCAGGCCACGTCGTAGTGCATGACGACCAGGTCGACCTTCGACGGGTCGACGTCGCGCGCCGCGTAGCGCCGCGGCGTGTCGCAGCCGGCCGCCGGCGACGAGGGCAGCGTCGCGTCGGAGAAGAAGCAGGTCTCGCGCAGCCCGTCGTAGCCGCCCGGGTCCTCCCAGGTGACGACCGGCGACCCCACCTCGACGCGCCGCCCGGCGACGACGATCGACGTGCCGGTGCGCGCCGGCGGCGGCTCGTCGACGTGCCCGGGCACCGCCGGCGCCGCCGCGGCCGGCGGCGGTTCGTCAGGCGCGCGCGGAGAGGCGGGCGCGGGCGGCGGGGTGCGCCCCGACGAGCCGCAGGCGGCGGCGGTCAGGGCCGCGGAGCAGGCGAGCAGGCGGGCGAGACGGGGCATGACCGAGCTCCTACGCCTCTTCTTCGTCGTCCGCCGCCCGCCCGGGGGGTAACGGCGGCGGCGCCTGGCGCTTGCTGCGCGCGCTCTCGCCGCTCGTCCGCAGCGGCGGCCGGATCCCCTCGCGCGGCGGCGGGCGCTCCTCGCGCAGGGGACGCTCCTTGAGGCCGCCCGTCGGCGGCCGCAGGGGCGAGGGCGCGGCCGGGCGGCCCTCGCCGTCGCGCACGGGCTGACGGTCGGTCGAGCGCACGGGCGTGCGCTCGGTCGCCGGCCTGGCTTGCGCGGCAAGGGGCGGCCCGGCGGACTTGTTCGTCGACCGCGCCGCCGGGCGCTCGGCAGCGGCGGCGCCGACGTCCGCGCCGGGCGGGCGGCGCCGGCGGTCGGTCGGGCGGCGGCGGCGGCGCCCCGCGCGTCGGTCGTAGCGGCGTGAGGGCCCGCCGCGGTCTGTCGCCGGCCGCTCGACCGGACCCGAGGGCTCGGGAGGCCGGGGCGCGGTGGGGCGGGGCGGGGCGGGCCGCGTCGGCGTCGGCGGGTCGACGAGGTCGCGCCCCGACGGCGTCGACGGGTCGAACGCGCTCATGGGCTGCGTCTCGGGGTCGAGCCGGTCGAGCCGCGCCTCGGCCGCGCGCGCCGCGTCGCGCGCCAGGCGCGGGGCCTCCGGCGCGTCGTCGACCACCGCGGCGATCACCGCCTCGTGCTCGCTCGTCGCCCGCCGGCCGGGCGCGTCGGCCTCGCGGAAGCGGTAGTCGCCGTGCTTGAGCCCGGCGACCATGTGCTTGGCCATCTTGCCGAGGATGTCGCCGAAGCGCGCCTCGGTCCACACGCCGTCGACGAACACGGCGTCGGCGCTCACGTCGGGCCCGTCGGTGATCGACAGCTCGCCCGAGAGGCCGTTCTGCTCGATCATGGCGATCAGCTCGAGGCCCGGGTGGTCGACGAGCCTGCCGCGCACGGGGAACGGGAGCGGGTCCTTCTCGCGCCGCTCCTCCGACGCCTTGCGGAAGCGGTAGCCGCCCTCCTGCAGGCCGACGAACTTCTCGATCACCTCGCGGCCGGAGAGCGCCCCGTAGCTGGCCAGGACGCAGCGCCCCTCCTCCATGTGGGCCTCGCCGCGCTCCTGCCCGTCGAAGAAGGTGAGCACGCCCGTGAGCCGCTGCTCGTGCAGCCACTTGAGCAGCGCCGCCGGCGAGACGTCCTTCAGCCGCCCCTGCAGGCGCATGGCCTCTTCGACGCGCGGCGGCGGGGCCTGCGCTGCCGCTGCCGCTGCCGCCGCCGGCGCGGCGCCGGGCGCCGGGAGCCCCTGCAGCCGCCCCGAGGCGTTGCGCGAGGCGGCGCCCTCGAGCGCCTGCACGCGGTCCTCGTCGGTCGGCAGGAAGACGCGGAACTCCTCGGTCTGCGCGCCGCCGAGCTCCTTGAGCACGCCGTCGAAGTCGCGCTGGGTGGCGTAGAAGTAGCGCAGGACCGACCCGGGGCCGAGGCGCACCGTGTCGCCGCTGCGCAGCGGCTCGCGCTGCCCGCGCGCGACCAGGCGCTCGTTGAGGAACGTGCCGTTGCGGCTGCGCACCTCGCACAGCACCGGGCGCTTCGTGTCGCCCTCCCAGTCGACCTCGCAGTGCTGGCGCGAGACGTCGGGCGAGTTGACGACGAGGCTCGCGTGCGGGTCGCGGCCGATCACGAACAGCTGCCCGGGCGCGAGCTCGACGTGCCCGCCGGTCTCGAGGACCAGGAAGTGGCGCCGGTCGTCGGCCTGCGGCACGAAGCGCGCCTGTCCGCCCAGCGTGCGCGGCTCGGCGTGGACCGCCGCGGCGTCCTCGAGCGGCTTGCCGCAGTAGAAGCAGTTGCCGGCGCGGGTCGGGAAGGTCGTCCGACCGCACTTCTTGCACGTCGCCTTGTTCGAGCCCGGCTCGGGCATGACCCCACACAGATCGCATGCCGGCCGGCCCCGCGCCAAGCCGGACGGAGCCGATCTCCCAGCAGGTTACCGCGCGTAGGGGAGCAGCGCCGCCGCCACGGCCTCCCCGTCGGGCGCCCGGCCCTCCGGCGCGGCCGCCAGCGCCTCCTCGATCAGGGCCACGAGCCCGGGCGGGCTGTCGAGGGCCAGCAGCGGCTCGAGGTCGGGCGGCGCGCCCTCGACCTTGAGCCCGGCCAGCTCGGAGCCGGTCGCCGCGTAGGGCAGCCGGCCGGTGAGGGCCTCGAACAGCACCACCCCGAGCGCGTAGAGGTCGCTCGCCGGCGAGGCCGGCGCGCCGCGCACCACCTCGGGCGCCAGGTGGGTGAGCGTCCCGCCGACGGCCTTCGGCGCCGGCTCGCCCACGCGCCGCGCCAGGCCGAAGTCGACCAGCACCGGCCCGCCCGGGGCCAGGAGCACGTTCTCCGGCTTGAGGTCGCCGTGGACGACGCCCGCGCGCGCCAGCCCGGCGAGCGTCGTCGCCAGCCCGCGCGCGACCGTCGCCGCCTCGGACGGCGGCAGGCGCCCGCGGTCGAGCCGCGCGCGCAGCGTCTCGCCCGGCACGAGGTCCATGGCGTAGTAGGTGGCCCCGCCGTCCGAGCCGACGTCGCGCACGCGCACGACGCCGGGCACGCCCTCGAGCGAGCGCAGGAGCTCGGCCTCGGCGAGGAGCCGGTCGACCGCCTCGCGCCCGGCGCCCGGCGGCGAGACCTTGAGCGCCACCTCGAGGCCGTCGCCCTTGCGCCGCGCGCGCGTGATCGCGGCCGTCTGCCCCTTCCCCAGCGGCCCCAGGAGCGCGTAGCGCGTCCAGCCGGACGTGGGCTGGCTGCGCTGCGCGCGCCGGTCGAGCAGGAGCTGCGTCTTGCGCCGCAGCTCGCCCGGGTCGACCGGCTTGACCAGGTAGTCGTCGGCGCCCGCCTCGTAGCCGCGCGCCAGGTCGTCGACCTGGTCGAGCGAGCTCACGAGCACGACCGGCAGCTCTAGGCGCCGGTGCCGCTCGCGCACCTCCTGGCACAGCTCGAGCCCGGAGACGCCGGGCAGGACGATGTCGGCCACGAGCAGGTCGGGCGGCGCCTCGCGGATCGCCTGGCGCGCCGTCCGCCCGTCGGGGAACACGCGCAGCTCGTGGCCGAGCGGCTCGAGCGCCGCGCGCACGAGCTCGCGCTGGGCGGGGCTGTCCTCGACGACGTAGATCAGCGCCACCCGCTCACCCTCGCATCAGGCGACGCACGCGCGGGTCGCGCCGCAGGGCCTCGAGCTCGGGCGCCGACTTGATCTGCTCGCTGAAGTTCAGCCCGCGCGCCGCCGCCTCCTCGAGCAGCTGCAGCGCGCCCGCGTCGTCGCCGCGCCGCGCGCGCAGGCAGGCGCGCCAGAAGAGCGTCACCGGCCCGCCGGGGTAGAGCTGGTCGGCGAGGTCCAGGTCGGCCTCGGCGTCCTGGAGCTGGTCCAGGCGCAGGCGCGCCGCGCCGCGGTAGGCCAGCGACACGTAGCTGCGCCGCCGCGACAGCTCGAAGCTGCGCCCGAACCACCCCTCGGCCTCCTCGGGCCGGCCCTGGTGGAAGGTCACGTAGCCCTTGAAGAAGTAGGAGGCCGGCAGGTCGGGCTGGTCGACGAGGACCTCGTCGATCCGGTTCTCGATCACGCCCAGGAAGGTGGTGAAGCGGTGCAGCCGCGTCTCGACCTCCAGGAAGCGCTCCGAGTAGCGCGGGTCGAGCTCGGCCGAGACGAACGTGTCGATGAACGCCGCCGGCAGCTCGGTCGCCGGGCCGTTGAGGCGCACGTTGGCGCGCTGCCGCCAGGCGAGCGCGTTCTGCGGGTCGGCCTCGATCGCGCGCGTGAGGAAGTGGTCGGCCAGCCGCGTCCGCTCCATGCTCTGGAGCCGCTGCCCGGCGCGCGCGTAGAGGAGCCCGCGCCCGCGGTCGCGCTCGCCCTCGACGAGGAGCGTGCAGGCGCGCTCGATCGCCTCGTCGACCGGCCGGCCCAGGCGCCGGAGCAGGCGCGCGCGCAGCGAGGCCACGCAGTGGCGCCGGGGCGAGAGCTCCGAGGCGCGCTCGAGCGACGCCAGCGCCTCTTCTTGCCGCCCCTGGGCCAGGACGGCCCGGGCCAGCTCGTACTCGAGCGCCGCGCGCACCGGCCGCTCGAGCCCGGGCTCGGCCGAGAGCCGGCGCAGGGTCACCTCGGCCACCGCCGGCCCGGCGTCCTCGAGCAGGTCGCGCTGGAGCACGGCGCGGAGCACCTGCGCCTCGTGCAGCGCCGGGTCGACGAGGTGCGCCCGCTCGTAGGCGTCGTGCGCCGCCTCGAACTCGCCCAGGAGGTAGAGGACGCTCGCCCGGCGCGCCGACGCCGGCAGGCTCCACGGGTCGAGGACGAGGGCGCGGCCGAGCAGGGCGCCCGCGCGAGACAGCGGGAAGCTCCACTGCTGCGGGGCGCGCCCCTCGTCGCGCACCGCCTCGACGAAGGCCGCGTAGCCGCGCCGCGCCAGGTGCTCGGCCAGGGCCAGCGGGTCGGTGTCGAGCGTGAGCTGCACGAGCGGCTCGGCCTCGGCCTGCTCGCGGCGGGAGATCGCCCGCTCGCGGTCCTCGGCGGCCGCCGGGTCGCCCGTGCGCAGGCGCAGCCGGTAGCGGTAGCCGCGCGCCGTCTCGCGCCCGGGCGCCAGCGCCACCGCCTCGTCGAGGAGCGCGCGCGCGCGCGCCAGGTCGCCCTTCGCCTCGGCCACGCGCGCCAGGCCCACGCGCGCCGCGTAGGCCCCGGCCGGCGCGACCAGCGCCTCGCCGAGGATGCGGGCGGCCTCGTCGTGGTCGACGGCGCGCTCGAGCCCGACGAGCGCGCGCGCCAGGCGGGGCCCCGCGGCCGAGGGGGCCAGGGCGGCCGCCGCCTCCCAGCGCTCGAACGCCCGCGTGCGCGACGGCCGGGGCGAGGCCAGCTCCAGCCAGCCGAGGGCCAGGAGCGCCAGCGCGCGGTCGCGCGGGGACAGGCGGGAGGCCTCGGCGGCGGCCGCCTCGAGGTCCTCGCGCGCGCCGAGGTCGTCGAAGGCGATCACGTCGCCCGTGGTGATGAAGTCGATCGTCTCGAAGCGCAGCAGCCCGCGCGCCAGGCGCGCGCTCGGCAGGTCGCGCGCGGCCGTGAGGTCGCGGAAGGCCTCGACCGGCCGGCCGAGGCGCCGGTAGGCGCGCCCGCGCAGCTCCTGCGCGCGCAGGTCGCCCGGCGCGCGGCGCAGCGCGGCCGTGAGCGCCTCGACGGCCGCCGGGTCGTCGCCGTTGGCCACGAGCGCCTGCGCCAGCAGCACCTGCGGCCCGACCTCCTGCGGGAGGAGGCGCACCGCCTCCTCGAGCTCGACCTGCGCCGCCTGCGCGTCGCCGTGGGCCAGCTCCAGCTCGCCCAGGCGCAGGACCGCCTCGGCGTAGAGCGGGTCGCGCGTGGCCCGCGCCGCGCGCGCGAGCTCGAGCCCGTGCCGCAGGCGCGGGGCGGCGTCGTCGGCGCGCCCCAGCGCGAGCTGCACGAGGCCCACGAGCAGCGGCGGGCGCGGGTCGGCGGGCGCGGCGTGCGTCGCGGCGGCGGCGAGGTCGGCCAGCGCGTCGTCGAGGGCGCCCTCGTCGCGCGAGAGGCGCCCGCGGGCCAGGAGCGCCTCGACGTGCTTCGGCTCGCGCGCCAGGGCCAGGTCCCAGGCGCGGCGCGCCTCGGCGCGCGTCGCGGCCAGCTCGCCCAGGCGGAAGTTGGCCTCGGCCAGCCCGGGCCAGAGCTCGAGCGCCCGCTCGAGCGCGGCGAGCGCCCCGTCGCGCTGCCCGGCGCGCGCCAGGCCGATCGCGTCGAGCACCTGGTTGTCGGCCTGCCAGCGGCGGCGCAGGAGGTTCATCGACGCTCCGAAGCCGAGGAGGATCGCCAGCGCGGAGCCGCCGACGAGGAGCGCCCGCCCGCGCCGCCGCACGAGGCGCCACGTGCGCGTGAGCCGCGTCGGCGGGCGGGCGAGGATCGGCTCGCCGGCGAGGAAGCGTCCCAGGTCGGCGGCGAGGGCGGCGGCCGTGGGGTAGCGGCGCGCCGGGTCCTTCTCCATGGCGACCTCGACGACCGCCGTGAGCGGCGCCGGCAGCCCGGGCTTGACGCGCCCGAGCGGCTGGGGGTCGTCGTGGGTGACCATCTCCAGCAGCGCCCCCGTGTCGCGCGCGTCCTCGAACGGCACCTGCCCGGCGAGGAGCTCGTAGAGGGTGATCCCCAGGCCGTATACGTCGGCGCGCCGGTCGACCGGCGCGTCGCCGCGCGCCTGCTCGGGCGCCATGTAGAGCGGGGTGCCGACGATCGTCCCCTCGCGGGTCAGCGCCGCGTCGTGCACGCGCAGCGCCAGGCCGAAGTCGGTCACGACGACGGTGCCGTCCTGGCGCACGAAGATGTTGTCGGGCTTGACGTCGCGGTGGATCACGCCGCGCTCGTGGGCGAAGTCGAGCGCCTCGGCGGCGTCCTTGATGATCCGCGCCGCGCGCTCGGGGGCGAGCGCCTTCTCCTGGTCGACGATCCCCTTGAGGGAGCGGCCCTCGAGCAGCTCCATGGCGAAGAAGTGGACCCCGCGCTCCTCGCCGACGTCGTAGATCGGCACGATTCCGGGGTGCTTGAGCGACGCCGTGGCCTGCGCCTCGCGCACGAAGCGCTCGCGCGCGACCCCCTGCAGGGCGTGCGCCTGCGGGAGGACCTTGAGCGCCACGCGCCGGCCGAGGCGCTCCTGGATCGCCTCGTAGACGACGCCCATGGCCCCGCGCCCCAGCTCGGAGACGATCCGGTAGCCGCCGAGCACCTCCTGCGGCGGCGCGGGCGGGGCGACGAGGTCGATCACGTCGGAGCGCGTGGGCACGTAGCCCGAGGGCCGGGCCGGGGGCGGCGGCTCGTCGGTGAGCGCGTCCCAGCGCGGGCCGTCGACCAGGCCGCGCTCCTGCAGGAGCTCGCGCAGGCCGACCTCGAGGCCGTCCTTGCGCAGGCGGCGCCGCTCGGCCAGGCAGTCGTCGAGCTGCTCCTGGCTGATCAGGCCGCGCTCGACCGCGCGCCGGGCGAGGTCCTGCTCGGTGGGGGCCACGGGCGCCCAGCCTACCCGATCCGCCCGGGCCACGTCGCCCGGGCCCGCGCGTAAGATCCGGACGTGAGCGCGTCGCCGCGGCGGATCGGGGCCTGGGAGGTCGTGCGCGTGCTGGGGCGCGGGGCCATGGGCCTCGTGTTCGAGGTGCGCGACCCGCGGCTGCCGCGCCGCCTGGCGCTGAAGCTCGTCCCCGACGCGGACGCCGACGACGCGGGGCGGGCGCGCTTCTGGCGCGAGGCGGAGCTCCTGGCGCGCGTGCGCCACCCGGGCGTGGTCGTGATCCACGAGGTCGGCCGCGCGCCCGAGGGCCCGTACCTGGTGCAGGAGCTGGTCGAGGGGTCGCCGCTGTCGGCGCTGTGCGCGGCCGGGCCGACGCCGGCCGCCCGCGCGGCCGAGCTCGTGCGCGACCTGGCGCGCGCGGTCGAGGCGGTGCACGCGCAGGGGATCCTGCACCGCGACCTCAAGCCGCAGAACGTCATCCTGCGGCCGGACGGGCGGCCGGTGCTCCTCGACTTCGGGCTGGCGCGCGAGCTCGACGCCGCGACGCTCACGCGGACCGGGGTCCCCATGGGCACGCCCGGCTACATGTCGCCGGAGCAGGCCGACGGGCGGCGCGACCTCGACGCGCGCACCGACGTCTACGGGCTGGGGGCGGTCCTCTACGCGCTCCTGGCCGGAGGGCCCCCGTTTGAGGGCGAGAGCCTGGTGTCGCTCCTGGCGCGGGTGCTGCGGGACCCGCCGCCGCCCTTGCGCGAGCGGGGCGTCGTCGACGCGCCGCCGGCCCTCGAGGCGCTGTGCCTGGCGGCCCTGGCCAAGGAGCCCGCCGACCGGCCGCCGAGCGCGGCGGCCCTGGCCGACGACCTGGAGCGCTTCCTGGCCGGGGAGTCGACGCGTCACGCCCCGCCGCGCGCGCGCCGGACCTTCGCCCTGGCCGCGGCCGCCGCCGTCGTCGTCGTCGTCTGCGTCTTGGTGGCCAGGTCGGCGCTCGACGGGTCGGGCCAGGCGCCGCCGCCGGAGCCGGTCGGCCCGGCCGCGCCCGTCGCGTCGACCGCGCTGCTCCTGTGGCGGCTGGCCCCGGGCGACCGGCTGGGGCTGACCGCGCGCGTGGAGGAGGCGGGCGAGACCAACGAGATGGCCTTCGAGGTCGAGCTGGAAGCGCGGGTCGTGGGGCCGGTCGAGGGAGGGCGGCTGCGCCTCGAGGGGCGCAGCACGGCGGTCCGCGTCAGCTTCGGCGCGGCGGGGGTCGGCGGCATGAGCTTCGACGCCGCCGACCCGGACCCCGACCACCCGCTGGCCGGGATCGCCGCCGGGCTCCACCAGCCCTTCGCCTTCGAGGTCGACCCCGCCAGCGGCGCCGTCGAGCGGCTCGAGGGGGTCGACCCGATCGGCGAGCGGATCGCCGCCCGCGCGCCGGACAGCCCGACGATCTCGGCCGAGCAGTACCGGCGCTTCTGTCGCGCGGCCTTCAGCGACCGCTACGTCGAGGCCGTGCTCCGCTCGCTCACGCACGTCCACGAGGGGGCCGGGCGGCCCTTGCCCTGGGCCCCGCGCGGCGAGGCGTTCGTGCTCCCGCGGGGCGCCCTGGGCCCGGCGGTCGTGCCGCCGATCGGCCTCGACTGGCGGCCCCGCCCCGACGACCGCTTCCTGCTGCGCGGGCGGTCCCGATTCGCCGAGGGCCGCCTGGCCGAGGCCGAGGTCCACCAGGAGCTCGCGGGGAGCTCGGACCGGCGGTGCCTGCAGCGCTGGACGGCGGCCGCGCGCTTGCTCGGGCCGTAGGCTGGACGCCGGCCGGGATGGCTGATACAACGTCCGGCCTGCGTTGCCCGGTGGTGTAATTGGTAACACAGAAGGTTTTGGTCCTTCCATTCCTGGTTCGAGTCCAGGCCGGGTAACTCGAGAGGCAACGAGATATAGGGGGCGCGTTCGCGCGCGCTCCCGCTGAACGCCGCCCGCCCGCGCCTCGGCGCGGGCCGCAAGTCCAGGGGTGGCGAGCGCCGCGCGCTCCGTCGTGGAGCGGGCCGCTCTCCCCTGGCGCGCCGGGCGGTCCGGGCGTCGAAGGGATCGAGTGGCCGAGCGGAACACGACGATCGCGGCCGTGGTGCTGGCGGCGGGCCAGTCGCGTCGGATGAACTCCGACGTGCCCAAGGTCCTGCACCCGGTGCTCGGCCAGCCGCTCCTGGCCTACCCCGTCCACGCCGCCCGCAGCGTCGGCGCGAGCCGGATCGTGGTCGTCGTCCGCGCGGAGCACGAGGCGGCCGTCCGCGACGCCTTCCGCGACGAGGACGACGTGGTCACGGCCGTGCAGGCCGAGGCCCGCGGCACGGCGCACGCCGTCCTCGCCGCGCGCGAGGCGCTGGCCGGCTTCCAGGGCGCGCTGCTCGTGCTCCTGGGCGACGCGCCCTGCGTCAGCGCCGGCTCGCTCGAGGCCCTGCTGGCCGAGCACGCCGAGCGCGCGGCGGCCCTCTCCGTCCTCACGGGCGAGGTCGGCGAGCCGCGCGGCTACGGGCGGATCGTGCGCGGCCCCGACGGCGACCTGGCCGCGATCGTCGAGGAGAAGGACGCCCCGGCGCACGTGCGCGCCGTGCGCGAGATCAACTCGGGCGTCATGGCGCTCGAGGCGCCGGCCGTGTGGGACGTCCTGGCGCGCATCCAGCCGTCGGCCGCCTCGGGCGAGCTCTACCTGACCGACGCGATCGCGCTCACGCGCGCCGCCGGCCGCCGCGCCCACGCCGTGCGCGCCGCCGGGGCCGACGAGGTCCTGGGCGTCAACGACCGCGCGCAGCTGGCGCAGGTCACGGCCGTCCTGCGCCGGCGGATCAACCACGCCCACATGCTCAACGGCGTGACGATCGTCGACCCCGAGTCGACGTTCATCGACGCGCGCGCCGTGCTCGAGCACGACGTGCGCATCGAGCCGTTCACCGTGATCGAGGGCGAGAGCCGCGTCGAGCGCGGCGCGCGCGTGGGCCCGTTCGCGCGCCTGCGCGCGGCGCGCATCGGCCCCGGCGCCGTCGTCGGCAACTTCGTCGAGGTCGTGCGCACCGACGTCGGCGCCGCGACGAAGGCCCTGCACCTGAGCTACCTCGGCGACGGGGCGCTCGGGCCGGACGTCAACGTGGGCGCCGGCACGATCCTGGCCAACTGGGACGGCGCGCGGCACCACCGGACGACGATCGGCGCGGGCGCGTCGCTCGGGGCGGGGACCGTCGTCGTCGCGCCGGCGACCGTCGGGGCCGGCGCGCGCACCGGCGCCGGCGCCGTCGTGGTCCGGGGCGAGGTCGAGGCGGGCGCGACGGTCGTCGGCGTGCCCGCCCGCCGGCTCGGGCCGGAGGGGGGCGAGCGATGACCTTCCTCGCGCAGACGGCGCCCATGCTCCTCTTCTCGGGCAACTCGAACCGCCACCTGGCCGAGCAGATCGCCGGCTACCTGGGCGTGCAGCTCGGCGACTGCGAGGTCGGCCGCTTCCCCGACGGCGAGGTGCGCATCAAGCTCAAGGCGGACGTGCGCGGCGCGGACGTGTTCCTGATCCAGTCCACCTGCGCGCCCGTCAACGACCACCTGATGGAGCTCCTGATCCTGGCCGACGCCTGCCGGCGCGCGTCGGCGGGGCGCATCACGGCCGTCGTGCCCTACTTCGGCTACAGCCGCCAGGACCGCAAGGACGAGGGGCGCGTCCCCATCTCGGCCAAGCTCACGGCGAACCTGCTCGAGGCGGCCGGGATCGACCGCCTGGTGACGATCGACCTGCACGCGGCGCAGATCCAGGGGTTCTTCGACATCCCGGTCGACCACCTGTTCGCGTCGAAGGTCTTCATCAAGTACATCAAGCAGCTCGCGCTGCCCGACCTCGTGATCGCCAGCCCCGACGTGGGCGGCATGAAGATGGCCTGGGGCTACGTGAAGCGCCTCGACTCGGCCCTCCTGGCCGTGATCGAGAAGCGCCGCCTCTCGGGCGAGGACGTTGAGGTCGGCTTCGTCATCGGCGACGTCAAGGACAAGAACGTCGTCCTCGTCGACGACATCATCTCCACCGGCGGCAGCGTGGCCAAGGCGGCCACGCTCCTGCGGGAGAAGGGCGCGCGGAAGGTCTTCGTCATGGCCTCGCACGCGGTCTTCTGCGGGCGGGCCGTGGAGAAGCTGCGCGACGCGCCGCTGAGCGAGATCATCGTGACCGACACGATCCCGGTCACGTCCAACATCGAGCGCCTGCGGGTGCTCTCGGTGGCCGAGCTCCTCGGCGAGGCCGTCCACCGCATCCACACGAACAAGTCCGTGAGCACCCTCTTCCAGGGCTGAGCGCGGGGCAGAGAGACAGGAGTCAGCGAAGCGATGAAGACGGTTCCCCTGAAGGCGCGCCGCCGCAGCGAGAAGGGCACGCGCGCGTGCCGCCGCCTGCGCCGCGCGGGCGAGATCCCGATCAACCTCTACGGCCGCCACGGCGAGGGCGAGCACCAGAACCTCGAGCTGGCGGCGTCGGCTTACGACGTCATGCAGCTCCTCGGCAAGCACGCGAGCTTCCTCGACGTGACGTTCGAGGGCAAGACCGAGATGGCGGTCATGCGCGAGGTGCAGCGCGACGCGTTCGGCGACGACGTGCTGCACGTCGACCTGGTCATGATCGACCCGACCAAGCCGGTCGAGCTCGCGGTGGACATCGTCATCCGCGGCGAGGCCAAGGGCCAGAAGAGCGGCGGGCGCCTGCTCGTCGAGCTGCGCCAGCTCCACGCGAGCGCGATCCCGTCGAAGATGCCGACGGAGATCGTGGCCAAGGTCGACGACCTCGACATCGACGGCGTGCTGACCGTCGGCCAGCTCGAGCTGCCCGAGGGCGTGACGGTGGCCGAGGCGCCGGACCAGATCGTCGTCCACGTCCTGCCGCCGCTCTCCGAGGAGGAGCTGGCCGCGCAGTCGACCGCCGCGACGGCCGCCGCCGGCGAGCCGGAGGTCATCGGCAAGAAGAAGGAGGAGGAGGGGGAGGCCGAGTAGGCCGCCCCGCTCCCCGCACCACGAGAACACGAACACAGGAGTAAGTGATGTCCGAGACGACCGGGGTCGCGACGCGGCCTCAGCGGGCCGAGCCCGAGAAGCGGGAGCCGGTGCTCCCCCAGCTCGGCCCCGAGCTGATGAAGACGACCCGGCTCTACGAGCTGGTGATGCTGTTCGACCCCGCCGAGGCCTCCCGCACCTGGGAGAAGCTGGAGGAGTGGGTCAAGGAGCTGATCGGGACCAAGTACGGCCAGCACGTGCTGCGCGTCGACAAGTGGGCCGACGCGCGCAAGCTGGCCTACGAGATCAAGGGGCTGAAGCGGGGCACCTACATGGTGGTCTACTTCCGCTCGGCGCCGAAGACCGTCAACGAGATCGACCGGGACCTGCGCCTCGACGAGAAGGTGATCCGGCACATCATCGTCATGCACGAGCAGGAGCCGCCGACCGTCGGCAAGACCGCCGACGACTTCGACCAGGCGCCGATGCGGCGTGACGACGAGGAGCGGGGTGAGGACTAGCCATGCGCGACCGTGACTACGACCGGGGCGACCGGGACTTCGGCGGCGACGAGTTCGGCGGGTTCGGCGGCCTCCGCGGCGGCCGGACGCCCGGCCGGCACCGCGACTGCGACTTCGTCGACTTCAAGGACCTGCAGGCGCTGCGCCGCGCCACCACCCCGCAGGGCAAGATCTCGAACCGCAAGCGCACGAACTCGTGCGCCAAGTGCCAGCGGCTCACCGCGCAGGCGGTGAAGCGGGCGCGGTTCATGGGCATCCTCGGCTTCGCCGGGTAGAGGAGGAGCGACGTGAAGCTGCTGCTGCGTGAGAACGTCCCCGGGCTGGGTGATGCCGGCGACGTGGTCGAGGCCTCGGACGGCTACGGGCGCAACTACCTCGTGCCCCAGCGCCTGGCCGTGGCCAACACGGCGCGCAACCGCGCGCTGCTCGAGGCCGAGAAGGTGGCGCGGATCCAGCGCGAGCAGGACCGCATCGAGCGGGCGAAGGAGGTCCACAAGGGCCTGCGCAACGCCCTCCTGCAGACCCACATGAAGGCGCAGAAGGACGGCTCGCTCTACGGCTCGGTGACGGCCGGCGTGATCGCCGAGGTCGTGAAGACCTCGCGCGGGCACATGCTCGAGGAGCGGTGGATCCAGCTCGACAACCCGATCCGCAAGATCGGCGACTACGACATCAAGCTGAAGCTGCCCAACGACCTCGAGGTCACGTTCAAGCTGACCGTCCTCCCCGAGGGCGAGTAGGCGCGAGCGGTTCGAGAGAGGGTGTCGTGACGGGCGCGGCCGCGAGGCCGCGCCCGTCGACTTTTGATGCGCTCGCGAGGGGGGCGCGGTCGGCGCAAGTGCCCGGACGACCGTGTTCGGCCCGTTCCGCGCCTCCCCATCGCTCGCTCTGGCGCAATGCCAGATGGTTCGCGGCTGACTCTCAGGCGAGTCTTCCGTTCCCGTTCCCGTTCCCGTTCCCGTTCCCGTTCCCGCACCTCCGACGTCGTTGATCATGCGAGTGAGCATGGAGACCACGCGGAGGAGGAGGTCTCGACCAGCGCTCGTGGTCGAAGTTCATGGGGCCCCAACAACCGGGAACGGGAACGGGTCGACGCAGCAGTCTGCGCGCTAACCACTCGCATTGCGTGCTGTGAACCTCGTTGGCTCGAGCGGGCGCCGCGATGTCAGGAACCTGTGGACGAGCGCGTGCAGACCCTCGGGGGAGCGGCCGCAGGTCCAGGCGGGACAGACGGTCGGGCCTGGGACGGGACGTTTTCAGCCGCCGTAAACGCAAGCCGCAGGCCGCTCCGCAAGCGTGCAACGGGCCTCGGGCTCTGCTTGAATCGCCTCCCTGCGCGGGCGCCGAACGGGCCGCGCGGGCCGGGGATGTCGGACCCCGGTGCTTGAATGGGTCCGAACGGAGTCCGAACAGGCGCTGGAGCCCCCGCGATGCTGACCGAGGTCGACCCGCTGCTCAAGAACGTGCCCCCGCACAGCGTCGACGCCGAGCGCGCGATCCTGGGGGCGCTGCTGATCGACCCGAGCGCGATCGACGACGTGGCCGTGCTCGTGCATCCGGAGCACTTCTACAAGCCGTCGCACACGGTGATCTACTCGACGATCCTGGACCTGTGGCGGGCCGACAAGCCGGTCGACGTCGTGCTCCTCAACGAGGAGATGGCCACGCGCAACGTCCTCGAGCAGGTGGGCGGCACGGCCGCGCTGGCCGAGCTGACCGAGGCGGTGCCCACGTCGGCCAACGCGCCCTACTACGCCAAGATCGTGCGCGACCACGCGGCGCGGCGCGACCTGATCCGCGTCACGGCCGAGGTGCAGAAGGACGCGTTCGACACGTCGGCCCCGACCGAGGAGCTCCTCGACCGCACGGAGAAGCGGCTGTTCGAGGTCACGCAGCAGCGGATCCGCTCCGAGGCGGTGCCGGTCGCGACGGTCGTCGAGGAGGCGTTCCGGCGCCTGAAGGCGATCAAGGACGGCCAGGGCGTCAGCGGGCTGCCGACGGGCTTCGTGGACGTCGACGAGCTGACGCAGGGGTTCCAGCCGGGCGAGATGACGATCCTGGCCGCGCGCCCGTCGATGGGGAAGTGCGTCGCCTGGGACACCGAGGTCGTCCTGGGCGACGGCAGCGTCGTCACGATCGAGGAGGTCCACCGCGCCCGGCGCGGCGAGACCCTGCTCACGCTCGACGAGGCGCTGAAGCTCCGGCTGACCACGCCGTCCGTCTACGTCGACGACGGCGTCAAGCCGGTGTTCCGGGTGACGACGCGGCTGGGGCGGACCGTCGAGACGACGGCGAGCCACCCCTTCCTCACGGTCGAGGGCTGGCGACCGCTGGCCGAGCTGAGCGTCGGCGTGCAAATCGCCGTGCCGCGGGTCCTGCCGGTGTTCGGCGCCGAGCGCCTGCGCCCGTGCGAGGTGAAGCTCCTGGCCTACCTGATCGGGGACGGCGGGCTGACGAGCCGTTGCCCGCACTTCACGAACACCCGGCCGGACGTCGCGGCGGAGTTCCTGGAGGCGGTGGCGGAGTTCGGCGGCCTGGTCGCGCGGAGGACGAGCCTCACGGACGAGCGCGCGCCCTCCTGGCGGATCTCGGCCGATCCGGGCGCGCGCGGCGCCGCGCGGGGGGCGTTCGCGGCGCGGCTGGAGGAGGCCCTCGAGGCCAGGGGCAGGGGGGCGCGGCGCGCCGTGGCGAGGGCCCTGGGCGTCTCGCCCGCGACGGTCACCCACTGGTGCCGGGGGGCCACGGCGCCTGACCAGGCCACCCTCGAGCGCCTCGCCGAGGCGCTCGGGACGACGTGGCAGGCGCTGGCGCCCGGCGGCGCGGACGCCCTGCGGCGGGGGGCGCAGAGCCCGCTGACCCGGTGGCTCGCCGCGCTCGGCCTCATGGGCAAGGGCGCGGCGGAGAAGTTCGTCCCGGCCGTCGTGTTCCGCCTCGAGCGGCCGCTGGTGGCGCTGTTCCTGAACCGCCTGTTCACGACCGACGGCTGGGTGACGGTGCTGCGCACCGGCCAGGTGCAGGTGGGCTACGCGAGCGTCAGCGAGCGGCTCGCGCGGCAGGTGCAGCACCTGCTCCTGCGCTTCGGCGTGGTCGCCAAGGTCCGGCGGCGCGAGGTGCTCTACCGGGGGGAGCGTCGGCCGAGCTGGCAGCTCGACGTGACCGACGCGGCCTCGCTGCGCGCGTTCGTCGCCGAGATCGGCGTGTTCGGCAAGGCGCACTCGGTCGAGCGGGCCCGGCAGGCGCTCGCGGCGGGCCCCGGCCGGAGCGACACGGTCCCCGTCGAGGTGTGGGCGCGGCTGGAGCGGGCACGGGGCGGCGAGGCGTGGGCGAGCCTCGGCCGCCGCGCGGGGCTGGCGGGCGCCTCGAACCTGCACGTGGGCGCGCGCGCGCCGTCACGCGAGCGGCTCGAGGCGCTCGGGACGGCGCTCGCCGAGCCGGCGCTCGTCGACCTCGCCCGGAGCGACGTCCTCTGGGACGAGGTCGTGTCGATCGAGGCCACGGGCACGAAGCAGGTCTACGACCTGACGATCCCGGAGACGCACAACTTCGTGGCCGGCGACGTGTGCGTGCACAACACGAGCTTCTGCCTGAACATCCTCAGGAACATCACGGTCTATCAGGGCCGCCCGGCGGTGTTCTTCTCGCTGGAGATGCCGCGCCTGCAGGTCACGTCGAACATCCTCTGCAGCCTGGCGAAGATCGACGGCCACCGCCTGCGCGGCGGCTACCTGACGCGCGATGAGGAGCGGAGCTTCCTCGACGCGGCCGAGATCCTGGCGCCGGCGCCGCTGTTCATCGACGACACGCCGGGCCTGTCGACCATGGAGCTGCGGGCCAAGGTGCGCCGCCTCAAGGCGCAGCACGACATCGGCTTCGTCGTGATCGACTACCTGCAGCTCATGTCGGGCTCCGACCGCTCGGCGCAGGAGAGCCGCCAGCAGGAGGTGTCGGAGATCTCGCGCATGATCAAGGCGCTCGCGCGCGAGCTGCACATCCCGATCATGGCCCTCGCGCAGCTCTCGCGAAAGGTGGAGGAGCGCAAGGACCACAAGCCGATGATGAGCGACCTGCGCGAGTCGGGCTGCCTCGCGGGCGACACGCTGGTGACGCTCGCCGACACCGGCCGTCGCGTCCCGATCCGTGACCTCGAGGGCCGGGCGGGGTTCGAGGTGTGGGCGCTGAATCAGACGACCTATCGGCTGGAGCGCGCCCCGGTGTCGGCGGCGTTCTGCACGGGCGTGAAGCCGGTGTTCAGGCTGACCACGCGGCAGGGCCGATCGATCCGGGCCACGGCGAACCACCGCTTCTTCACGGTGAGCGGCTGGCGGCGGCTGGACGAGCTCGCGCCGGGGGAGCGGATCGCGACCCCGCGCGAGCTCGTCCCCGGCCCCGGCGTGTCCCGGCAGAACCTGGGACGCGAGCGCGCGGCGCGCGTCGCGCAGGTGCTCGAGCTCGAGCCGCTGGCGGCGCTCGCGACCAGCCAGGTCTACTGGGACGAGGTCGTGTCCATCGAGCCCGACGGCGAGGAGCGGGTCTATGACCTGACGGTCCCCGACCTCCATTGCTTCGTGGCCAATGACGTCGTCGTCCACAACTCGATCGAGCAGGACGCCGACCTGATCATGCTCCTCTTCCGGCCCGAGTACTACGATCCGGGGAACGAGGAGCTGAAGAACAAGGCCGAGGTCATCGTGGCCAAGAACCGCAACGGCCCGGTCGGCGAGGTGAAGATGGCGTTCTTCAACAGCCACATGCGCTTCGAGTCGCTGACGCGGATGTGACCGCGGTCGCCGCTCGAAAGGCGACGACGACGATGGAGGGCACGAAAGGACGTCCTTCGTCGACCCTCGTTGCCTCCGCGTCCCGCGCGAGTCCACGGTGGACGTCGATCACGACGACCGGGCGAGCGCCGTGATCGTCACGGGCCCCTGCGTCACCGGTCGCCGCGGGCCGCCTGGATCTTCGCCGCCAGGTCGTCGTACTCGCGCGGGTACGGCCCGGCGAGCGTGCGGCCGGTCGCGACCGCCGCGAGGGCCTCGTCGTGGCGTCCGAGCGCGAGCAGGACGGAGGCCGCCTGGAGGGCCCACCAGCCGTTGGGCCAGGGCGGGAGCCCCGCGCTGGCGTAGAGCGCCGCCCCCTCCTCGAGGTCGGCGTGCGCCAGCGCCGGCGCGCCCTCCGCGAGCAGGAGGCCCGCGCGCCAGAAGAGCGTGTCGGCGAGCTGCTCGGGCGAGAGCGCGCGGCACAGCGCGACGGCCTCGTCCATGAACGGGTGCGCCTCGGCGCCGCGGCCCATCGCGAGCAGCGTGTGCGCCCGGGCCAGGAGGACGTGATAGCGGGCCGGGGCCGCGGGCCAGCGGGTGAGCGCCTCCTCCTCCGCCTCCCAGGCCACCGGGGCCAGCGCGGGCGCGCCGCGCGTGACGTGCGAGAAGTTGCGGTAGGCGTTGAGCGCCCGGGTCGGGTCGTCGCGGGCGGCCTGGAGCTCCTGCCGCAGCCGCGCCCACGGGGCCGAGAGGTCCGCGGCCGGGTCGGCGAGGCGCAAGTCGACGTCGAGCAGGGGGTCGAACGGCAGGCGCGCGCGGCGCATCCACGAGGCGACCTGGAAGCGGACCGGCGGGGGGCAATCGTCGCGCTGACACAGGCGCACGACGACGCGCATGTAGTCGGCGGGGGTGACGGCGAGCGCGGGGTCGCACTCGGCCGCCAGCTCGAGCAGCCGGTGCGCGGCGCGGCCGGCCTCGGCGGACGGCGCGAGCCGCCGGCCGCGCTCGCCGGCCATGCGCCCGAGGATGGCGAACCCGGCCTCGAGCGCGAGCGCGCCGAGTCGCCGCACGTCGCCGCGCGCGCGGTCGGCCCCGAGCTGGGCCAGCGCCGCGCGCGCGTCGGCGAGGGCGCGCTCCGCGTCGCTCGACCCGAGCGCGTCGCGCGCCAGGAGGGTGCGCGTCGCGCGCTGCAGGTGAGCGTCGGCCAGCGCCCGGACGAAGCCCTCGTCGACCGCGCCCCGGGCCAGGGCCGCCTGGTGCTCGCGGTGCGCCTCGGCCAGGCGCTCGTCGGCCAGCAGCAGGCGGGCGCGGAGCATGAGGCGCGGCCCCGTCGGCGCCCGGTCGATCGCCGCGTCGACCGCGGCCAGGGCGCGGGGCCGGTCGCCGGCGGCGGCGAGCGCCCGGGCGCGCGCCTCGTCGACGAGGTCGGGCGGGAAGGGGTGGGGCTCGCCGACGTCGCGCAGGGCGCCGACCGCCTCGGCCGGGCGCCCCTGCTCGACGAGCAGGAGCGCGTCCGCGAGCGCCACCGACGACGCGGCGGGGGTCAGCCCGCGAGCGGCCTCGACCTCGGCCCCGGCCTCCGGCAGCCGGCGTTCGACCAGGTGCCACGCGGCGAGCGCCACGTGCGCCTCGGCGCGGGCGACGACGACCGCGGCCGCGTCGGCGTCGGGGCCGGCGGTCGCCGCGCTCAGCGCGGTGACCAGCGCGTGCGCGCGGCGGCGGCGGCCGCCCCGTCGCCGGTCAGCGCCACCGCGAGGTCGCGCGCAGCGTCGACACCGCCTGACCGCCGCCTCCTGCCGCGCGGCCGCGCTGACCTGCCACCGCCCGGGGGCGGCGAGCAGCGACGGCGCGGCAACGCGAGCGCGCCGGCGCCCACGCGGCCCCGCCCAGCGACCGGCGGGGCGGGGCGCTCGCCGGGGCGGGCGCGGCGGGCGCGGGCCCGTCCGCCTCGTCGTCACGGGAGGACGTGCCCAGGGCGGCGTCGATCGCGTCGGCGAGCGCGCCGGCGTCGGGGTAGCGGTCCTCGGGCCTGGCCGCGATCGCGCGGCGGACGACGGCGTCGAGCGCGGGCGGCGCGCCCGGCGCGCGCCTGCTCGGCGCGTCGTGGCGCCCGGTGAGGATCGCGGCGTAGCGCATGGCCACGTTCTCGGCGCGGAAGGGCAGGTCGCCCGTGAGCGCCTCGAAGAGCATGACGCCCAGCGCGAACACGTCGGTCGCCGGCGACGGGGGCTTCGCCGCGACCTGCTCGGGCGCCATGTAGGCGGGCGTGCCGAGCATGGCGCCCGTGCGGGTCAGCGACGAGTCGAGCGCCGTGTCGCGGGCCAGGCCGAAGTCGGCCACGAGCGGGCGGCCGTCCGACGCGCGCACGAGGACGTTGGCGGGCTTGAGGTCGCGGTGCACGACGCCGCGGGCGTGCGCGTAGCCCACGGCCCGCGCGACCTTCGTCAGCAGGTCGAGCCGGCGCGCGAGCGGGGCGTCCTCGAAGATCGACGACAGCGTCGTGCCCTCGACGAACTCGAAGGCGATGAACGCGACCCCGTCGAGCCGCCCCGCGTCCCTGACCGGCACGATCCCCGGGTGCCGCAGCGCGCGTGACAGCTCCGCCTCGCGCTCGAAGCGCCGCTCGCGCGCGGCGGTCGCCTGGGCGCCGTCGAGCAGGACCTTGAGCGCGACGTCGACGTCGGGCTGGTCGCGCCGCCGCGCGCGCAGGACCACGCCGAAGCCCCCGCGGCCGATCTCCGAGACGACCTCGTAGGGCCCGAGGGTCGAGCCCGGGATCCGGCGCACCCCGAGCGGGCCGGCGCGCAGCGCCGCCGCGAGGGAGGTCGAGTCGGGCCTGCGCGGGTCCACGCAGAGGGTGTACGCGGCCCGCGGTCGACGGGCAACGTGCCGTCTGGACCGGGAGGAGGGCGACGCCGGGCACCGAGGACTCCGAGGTCGCGCGAGGGGTGATTCGAGCCCTGCCCGCCCTCCGCCCGCGTAGAGATCGACCACGGAGGGCGCGGAGGGCGCGGAGAGGAAGCTCGAGGAGGAGGGCGAGCTCTCCTCCCACGATCGTCCTCCGTGTCCTTCCGCGTCCTCCGAGGTGAGTCCTCGGCGCGGTCCCGCCGGTCTGCGCGGTGAGTCGTCAAGAAGCAATGCCGAATGGTTAGCGGCCAACTCTCAGTCGAGTCTTCCGTTCCCGTTCCCGTTCCCGTTCCCGCACCTCCGAGGTCCTTGTTCATGCGAGTGAGCATGGAGACCACACGGAGGAGGAGGTCTCGAACAGCGCTCGTGGTCGAAGTTCATGTGGCCCCAACAACCGGGAACGGGAACGGGAACGGGAAGGGGAACGGGTCGACGCAGCAGTTGACGCGCTAACCATTCGGCATTGCGTCAAGAAGTGTGAAGTCACCTGCGCGTCCCCGCGGGTGACTTCCTGCTCACGGCGGCTACACTCCTCCCCCGTCATGGGACCCGCCGACCCAGCCAGACCTCCCGCGCGGCACACCGGCCTCCTGGCGCTCGCCCTGGCGCTCGGCGCGCTGCTCGCGGCCGCCGCGCCGGCCAGCGCGCAGGACTGGGCCTGGGCCGAGGGGCGGGTCGTGTCGGGGGTCCACTTCGAGGGGCTGAACCTGCTCCACCCCTCGGAGGCCCGGGCCATGATCTCGACCCGGGAGCGCGAGCCGTTCTCGTCGGAGACGCTGGCCGCCGACCTGGCGCGGCTGTATCGCTCCGGCCGCTTCGGCTCGCCGGGGCCCGGGATCCCGCCGGTCGAGGTCACGGTGCGGCCCGACCGCGACGGCACGGGCGTGATCGTCGAGTTCACCGTCCACGAGAGCCCGCGCGTCGTGCGCGTGCTCGTGCAGGGGGCGCGGGGGGTCAGCGACGGCGAGATCGAGGAGGCGGTCCGCACCAAGGCGGGCGACCTGCTCGACCCGTTCCGCCTCGAGCGCGACGCGCGGGCCCTGCGCGACCTGCTCCAGGGCGCCGGGTTCCTCATGGCCGAGGTGCGGCACCGCGTCGACCCGCGCGACGAGGGCGAGGGCGTGGACGTGATCTTCGACGTCCGGCCCGGCCCCAAGGTCCACGTCGAGGCGATCAAGTTCGTCGGCGCCCGCCAGCTCGACCCGAGCGACATCCTGGGCGCGACCGGCCCCGACGCGATCGAGACCAAGGAGCGCCAGCTCTTCGGCTTCAAGGAGAAGGGGATCTACCGCCCCGAGGCGTTCCGGCGCGACCTGGACCGGATCGCCCGCTGGTACCGCTCGCAGGGCTTCCTCGACGCGCAGGTCTACCTGCTCGAGGAGCGCTTCTCGACCGACGGCGAGGACCTCACGCTCGTCGTCGGCGTCGAGGAGGGGCAGCGGTACCACATCCGGCAGGTCACGGTCGTCGGCAACACCGTGATCTCCGAGGAGCGGATCCTGCGCGACATCCCGGCCCGCCCGGGGCGGCCGTTCCTGGGCGACGACCTGGTCGGCTCGGTGCAGCGCATCCGGCACCTCTACGGGCAGCGGGCCTACATCCACGCCGACGTCGACCTCGACCGGCGCTACGACCCCGAGCGGCACCTGATCGACGTCGTGTTCCGCATCAGCGAGGGGCCGAAGGTGCGCATCGACGCCGTGCGCGTCGAGGGCAACGACAAGACGCGCGAGGACGTGATCCGGCGCGAGCTCTCCTTCTACCCGGGCGAGTACTTCGACGCCGACGAGGTCGAGGCGAGCATCAACCGCCTGGGGCGCCTCCGCTACTTCGAGGACGTGCGGGTCGACTTCGAGCCCGGGTCGGAGCCCGGGCGCGAGGACGTCGTCCTGCGCGTGCGCGAGGCGCGGACCGGCTCGATCATCGTCGGCGGCGGCGTGTCGACGGCGGCCGGGTTCTTCGGCAACATCGCCCTGACCCAGCGCAACTTCGACATCCTCGACTTCCCCCGCTCGTGGCGCGACTTCTTCGAGGGGCGCGCGTTCACGGGCGCGGGGCAGCAGTTCTCGATCTCGCTCCAGCCCGGCCGCGAGCGCTCGGCCTACAGCGTCGAGTTCGTCGAGCCCTGGCTGTTCGGCTACCCCGTGATCCTGGGCCTCGAGGCGGCCGCGCGCGACCGGCAGCGCGAGGACTGGCTCGAGACGCGCCGCGGCGGCCGCGTGACCCTGGGCTACCGGTTCACGCAGGACCTGATCTTCCGCGCCACCTATCGCTTCGAGCGCGTGCGCGTGTCGGACATCGACTTCGGCGCCCCGCCCGACGTGATCGCGTCCGCCGGGACGAACTACGTGGCGAGCATCCGCTGGAGCCTGGGCTACGACCAGAACATCATCGACCGCAACTTCGTCCTCTACGGCGGCTACGCGGGGAACGTCTACTACGAGCTGGCCTCGAAGGCGCTCGGCGGCGACTACTCGTTCCACCGCGCCGGCGCCGCCGCCAACTGGCAGCGGCTGCTCGTCGCCTGGCCGGGCGAGCACAAGTGGGTGCTCGCCCTGCGCGCCGACGTCGGCTGGCAGCAGACGCTCGACGGCGACCCGATCCCGATCTTCGAGCGCTTCTTCGCCGGCGGCCCGAACTCGCTCCGCGGCTTCCGCTTCCGCACCGTGTCGCCCAAGCAGGGGCGCCGCCCCGTGGGCGGCGACTTCATGGCCCTCCTCGGCGCCGAGGTCTCCTTCCCGCTCGCGCTCGACATCCTCCGCGGCGTCGTCTTCGTCGACGCGGGCGGGGCCACGTCGCGCCTGAGCCTCTTCGACGACGACGACAACTTCCGCGTCGCCGCCGGCTTCGGCTTCCGCCTGCGCGTGCCCGTCTTCCCGGCGCCCGTGGCCCTCGACTTCGCCTGGCCGATCCTGCGCCGCCGCGACGACGACCCGCAGGTGTTCTCGTTCTCTGTCGGCTTCGGCTTCTAAGTGTGACCGACGGCCGCGGCCGCGGGCTGACCGTGACGCGTCGTCAGCCCCGCCGCGCCTCCCGGGCGTGCAGGAACTCGGCGATCTTCCGCGCGGTCGCGTCGTCGAGCTCGACGAACTCGAGGCCGAGGAGCCACGCGCCCTCGTCGCCGGCCCCCGCGTGCCGCACCTCGGCCTCGGCCGAGACGAGGGCTTCGTGCAGCGCGAGGTCCACCTGCACGCGCGCGCCGGAGGCGACCTCGTGCGGCACCTCGACGCGCGCGCCGCCCGGCGACAGGTCCAGCGTGCGCCCGAGGAGCTGCTCGGTCCGGAGCCCCTCCTGGTTGACGGGGGAGACGTTGACGAGCTGGTACGTGCGCGCGCGGGGCTCGCGCCGCCGCTCGACCCGGATCACCAAGGGAGACCTCCATGACCCCGGCTCGGGGGCTCGCCCCCGCGCGTGCGACCCCCGTGCCGGTCGGAGCCCTCGCGGCCGCCGCGCGCGCCGGGACGCCCTCGCCGGCGCCGGGCCAGCGGTGACGCGCGGGCCCAGGCGCGCCCGGCGCGGGGGCTTGCGCGGGGCCGCCGGACGGGTCGGCCCCGGCTCGTCATAATGGCTGGTGGGGCTGCTGCTGGTTGGTATAACGGCGCCCCTGGAGGCCCCATGTCCACGCGGTTTCCGCTCACGCTCGGCCTGGCGCTCGTCTGCGCCGTCGGGCTGACCGGGCTGGTGACGGCCCAGAACAACCCGCCCCAGCAGCCCCCCCGCCAGGCCGGCGGCGGCGGCCGTCCGCTCAAGGTGGGCGTCGTCGACATCGGGATCCTCTTCCGCGACTACAAGCGCAAGGACACGCTCGAGCAGGCGGTCAACCAGGTGCGCGAGCAGATCAAGTCGGACCTCGAGGCCGACGCCGAGGAGATCCGCCGCAAGCGCATCCAGCTGGACAAGGCGTTCACGCCCGGGACCGAGCCCTACAGCATCCTGCGCGACGAGATCAAGCAGGCCACGTTCGTCTACGAGCTCAAGACCGAGCGGCTGCAGAACCAGCTGAAGAAGCGGGTCGAGGAGCTGACGCTCCAGATCCTCGACGAGCTGAACGCGACGATCCGCGCCTACGGCGAGCGGCACGGCTACGACCTGATCCTCAAGAGCGACCGCGAGGAGGGCCTCGAGGGGCTGCAGAGCGAGCTCACGCAGCAGTTCCAGGAGCGCATCTTCCGGGCGCAGATCTCGGACGTGCTCTACTTCGCCCAGCAGGTCGACGTGACCGACGGCGTGAAGGCGCAGCTCAACTCGGACAGCAACGTCAAGCGCATGGAGCAGCTCCAGCGCGACCGCGAGCAGAAGCGCCAGGCGGCGGTCAACGCCCCGGTGCAGCCGGCGAACCAGGGCGCGCAGCCGCCCCAGGCGCCGGGGACGCCCCCGAGCGCCCCGCCGCCCGCCCAGAGGGGGCGCTGATTGGACGACACAGCCACCGTCCCCGCGCCGCAACCCCGGGCGACGCGGGCGCCGCGAAACCAGCGCACGGTCGCCCGGCCGGCCGAGCTCACGGGCGTCGGCCTGCACACCGGCGTGCGCACCACCGTGCGCCTCAAGCCGGCCGAGCCGAACACGGGCGTCGTGTTCGTGCGCACGGACATTCCGGGCTACGTGCGCATCCCGGCCACGGTGAAGCACCGGGTGAGCATCCAGCGGCGCACGGCGCTGCGCCGCGGCGAGGCCGAGGTGCACACGACCGAGCACCTGCTGAGCGTCTTCGCGGGCGTCGGGATCGACAACGTCGAGGTCGAGCTCGACGGCCCCGAGCTCCCCGGCGGTGACGGCAGCGCGCGGCCGTTCGTCGGCCTCCTCCAGCAGGCGGGCGTGCACGACCAGGACGTGGCCGTGCGCGAGGTCGTCATCAAGGAGCCGATCGGGATCAGCGAGAACGGCGCCAGCCTGGTCGCGCTCCCCTACGACGGCCTGCGCGTGAGCTACACGCTCGACTACCCGCTGCCGACGCTCCCGTCGATGCACTACACGGTCGAGCTCGACCCCGAGCGCTACGAGGCCGACGTCGCGCCGGCGCGCACGTTCGTCCTGCGCCGCGAGGCGGAGATGCTCCTGGCCGCCGGCCTGGGCAAGGGCGCGAACACCGAGAACACCGTCGTCATCAACGACGACGGCAAGGTCGACGGGTCCATGCGCTTCGCCGACGAGCCGGTGCGCCACAAGGTGCTCGACATCCTCGGCGACCTGGCCCTCCTGGGCGCGCCGCTCCGGGCGCACATCATCGCCGTCAAGAGCGGCCACGAGCTCAACGCCGCCCTGGTGAAGAAGATCGCCGAGCGCGAGGACGAGCTGCTGCACGAGGGCGACGAGCCCGCCGGCGTGGCGCTCGACATCCGCGAGATCACGCGCATCCTCCCGCACCGCTACCCCTTCCTCCTCGTCGACCGGATCATCGAGGTCCAGGGCGCGCAGCGCGCGGTCGGCATCAAGAACGTCACCTTCAACGAGCCCTTCTTCCAGGGCCACTTCCCCGGCCAGCCGGTCATGCCGGGCGTCCTGCTCATCGAGGCGGCGGCGCAGGTCACGGGCGCCATGCTGCTCGGCAGCCGCGAGCACGCGGGCAAGCTGGCCTACCTGCTGGGCGTCGACGCGTTCAAGTTCCGCAAGACCGTCGTCCCCGGCGACCGCGTCGTGATCGAGAGCGAGGCCCTGCGCATCAAGGAGCGCACCGGCCAGGCGCGCGTGAAGGCCACCGTGGACAACCACGTCGTGTGCGAGGGCGTGCTCAAGTTCATGCTCATCGACACGGCCGCGTCGTCCTCGGCCTCGGCGCCAGTGGACGGGTGAGCCGGGCTCCTCGCCCCCGCTCCCGCGACGAGGAGTGACTCACACCAGAGGAGCAGAGGAGGCAGCGGCGTGCGGTCGCTCCCGCCCCTCTGCTCCCTCTGCTCCTCTGTTGTGATCCTCGCGCCTTCGTCCGGTATGCTCACGGGCCGGGAGAGGCGCCCATGGCGAAGCTGCGCGTCGGCGTGGTCGGGGTCGGCCCCATGGGCCAGGGCCACGTCAAGCACTACAAGGGCCTCGCCGGCTGCGAGCTGGTGGCGGTCTCCGACATGGACCCGGCGCGCCGGGCCGAGGCGGCCACGAAGAGCGGCGCCATGGCCTTCTCCGACCCGACGGCCATGATCGGCCGCGTCGACGCCGTCTCGATCGCCACGCCCACCGTGACCCACCTGGAGCTGGCCCTGCGCTTCATCGACGCGGGCGTCCACGTGCTCGTCGAGAAGCCCATGGCGGCCAGCTCCCGCGAGGCGGAGGAGATGGTCGAGGCCGCCCGGCGCAAGGGCGTCGTCCTGCAGGTCGGGCACATCGAGCGCTTCAACCCGGCCTTCAAGGCGGCGAAGGCGGTGCTGAACGACCCGCGCTACGTGATCGCCGACCGCCTCTCGCCCTACTCCTTCCGCTCGCGCGACATCGGCGTCGTGCACGACCTCATGATCCACGACCTCGACATCCTGCTCGAGTTCATCGACGACGACGTCGCCTCGCTCGAGGCCATCGGGATCCCGGTCCTCTCGCACACCGAGGACATGGTCGACGCGCGCCTGCGCCTGAGGAACGGCGCCCTGGCCGACATCCGCTCCAGCCGCGTGTCCATGAAGAAGATGCGCAAGATCCGCGTGTTCCAGAGCGACGGCTACGTGTCGATCGACTACGGGGCCAACGCGCTGTCGATCTTCCGCAAGAGCGAGGCGTTCCGCACCGGCGCCATCGATCCGCAGACGCTCGACCCCTCCGGCCTCGAGGACCCCTTCGGGTTCGTCTTCGGCCAGCTCCTCGAGGTGCAGGAGCACTCGCTCTCCTCGACCGACGCTCTCCGCGACCAGCTCACCAGCTTCCTCGAGGCCTGCCGCGGCGAGCACCCGCCGGAGGTCCCGGGCGAGGACGGCCTGCGGGCCGTGCGCCTGGCCGACCGCATCCAGTCCGAGGTGCAGCACTACCTGGCCCGGGAGGCCGACCGGGCCGGGATCCAGCTCCCCCGCCCTGGCCGGGGCGCCGGCGCCTTCCAGGAGCGCCGGACCGAGCGCTACGGGCCCGACGACCTGCCCCCGGGCGCGCCCCGCGCCTGACCCTCGCGCCCGGCCGCGGGCCTCGTATGATTGATGGCTCGCGCGGGCTCGGCTAGAATCCCGCGCTTCCATCGTGTGGACCCGCCGCGGGCGGGCAGTAAAGAGATACGACCAACAACAGGGTCCCCGGCGGACGGAGGGAGACAGCCCTCCATAACTCCGCGCTCGCCGGACAACCCCACGGCAGGAGAATCGCGTGGCTCTCGTCACCCTCGAGGAGTTGATCCAGGCCGGCGTCCACTTCGGGCACCGCGCCAGCCGCTGGAACCCGAAGATGGCGCCGTTCATCTACGGGAAGCGGAACTCGATCCACATCATCAACCTGAAGGAGACCGTCCGCGGCCTGCTGCGGGCGACCCACTTCCTCGAGCGCCTGGTGCGCAGCGGGGGCGAGGTGCTGATCGTCGGCACCAAGCCGCAGCTCCGCGCGCTGGTCAAGGCCGAGGCCGAGCGCTGCGGCATGCACGTCGTGTCGGAGCGCTGGCTGGGCGGCACGCTGACCAACCACCTGACGATCCGCAGCCGCCTCAAGCGCCTCGAGGAGATCGAGGAGACCGAGAAGGGCGGCGAGGCCGCCTACATGTCGAAGAAGCTCCTCTCGGCCATGGCGCGCGAGAAGAAGAAGCTGATTCGTAATCTCGACGGCATCCGGCGCATGCACCGCCTGCCCTCGGCGCTGATCATCATCGACCCGCGCCGCGAGGAGAGCGCCCTCAACGAGTGCCACAAGATGGGCATCCCGTCGGTGTGCGTGATCGACACCGACGCCGATCCGGACCGCGTCGACATCGCCATCCCCGCCAACGACGACGCCTACCGCTCGGTGCACGCCGTCCTGTCGAAGCTCACCGACGCGGTCCTCCGCGGCCGGGAGAAGCACGACGTCGCCCGCGGCGTGTCCAAGACGGGCGGCGCCCCCGCCGCGCCGGCGGAGGAGCCCGTGGCGGCCGCCGCCAGCGCCGAGCCGAAGACCGCCGAGGCCTAGGCGCCTCGCTGACACCAGGGCGCCGGGTCGTCCGTCCTCGCGGCGGGCGCCCGGCGCCGTTCACCAACCCCGCTGGCCGACCGACCGCGCCGGGCCTCCGCTGGAGTCCCCGGCCGCCGACGTCCGACCCGCCACGCGTGCCGAACCTCAGGAGCATCGTAGGAACATGGCCGAGATCACCGCCGCCCTGGTGAAGACCCTGCGCGACAAGACCAACGCGCCCATGGGCAAGTGCAAGAAGGCGCTCGAGGAGACCGGGGGCGACGTCGACAAGGCGGTCGACCTCCTGCGCGCGCAGGACCCGAAGATGAAGGCGGGCGACGAGCACCAGGCCGCGGAGGGCATGGTGGCGATCGCCGTCGCGCCCGACGGCAAGGGCGCGGCGCTGGTGCGCCTGCTCTGCGAGACCGACTTCGCCGCGCGCAGCGAGAACTTCAAGAAGCTCGTCGACGTGGTCACGCGCGAGGTCCTCGCCAGCAAGGTCACGACCGTCGAGGCGGCCAAGGAGCTGCCGGCGGTGAAGAAGGAGATGCAGGAGGCCGCGGCGCTGACGATCCGCGAGAACCTGCAGCTCGACCGGGCCGAGTTCAAGGCGGTCCAGGGCGACGGCCGCGTCGCCACCTACGTCCACCACACGGGCCAGGTCGGCGTCGCGGTGGCCGTGACCGCGCCTGCCGGCGTCGCGGGCAAGCCCGAGCTCGAGGCCGCCCTGCGCGACATCGCCATGCACGCGACCGCCCACGACCCGGCGCCGGTGGCCGTCGACCGCGACGGCGTCCCGGCCGACCTCGTGGCGCGCGAGCGGGCGGTCTACATGAAGCAGATCGAGGAGAACCCCGCCGACGCCAAGAAGCCGGAGAACATCAAGGAGAAGATGATCGACGGCAAGATGCGGCGCTTCTACGAGGAGCGGGTCCTGCTCGAGCAGAAGTTCGTCAAGGACCCCGAGGTCTCGATCCGGCAGCTGCTCGAGCGCACGGGTAAGGCCCTCGGCGGCGACGTGCAGGTCGCCTGGTTCGTCCGCCTCGCCGTCAAGGGGTGATGATCGGGGCGCGGGGGCGGGCATGACCGCCCCCGCGGGCCCGGGCCGCCGGGGTAAGATGGCGTGGTCGCGCCGCCCCCGCGCCGCCGCGCCGGCGCCCGCCCGAGGGCGGTAGAAGCCGAAACGAGGACCCCCGTGCCCAGCCCCTCGCCCTCGTCCGCGTCCGCCCGCCTGGCGATCGCCCGCGACAAGGCGCCGCGCCGCATCCTGCTCAAGCTCTCGGGCGAGAGCATGGGCGGCGAGGGGGGCTTCGGCATCAACATCGAGGAGGTCCGCAAGATCGCCGCGAGCTGCCGCGGGATCCACGAGATGGGCAAGGAGCTGGCGATCGTCGTCGGCGGCGGCAACCTCGTGCGCGGGGCCGAGATCTCCCAGCACGGCCTCGGGCGCGCCACGGCCGACTACATGGGCATGCTCGCCACGCTCATCAACGGCCTGGCCCTGCAGGACGTCCTCGAGGGCATGGGCGTGCCCACGCGCTGCACGTCGGCGATCTCCACCCACCAGGCGGCCGAGCCGTTCATCCGGCGCAGGGCGATCCGGCACCTCGAGAAGGGGCGCGTCGTGATCCTCGCCGGCGGCACGGGCAACCCGTACTTCACGACCGACACGTGCGCGACGCTGCGCGCGCAGGAGCTCGGGGCGCAGATCCTGCTCAAGGCGACGAAGGTCGACGGCGTCTACTCGGCCGACCCGCGCAAGGACCCGAACGCCCAGCGCTACCAGCACCTGACCTACTGGGACGTCATCAACCGCGAGCTCGCGGTCATGGACGCGACGGCCATCACGATGGCCATGGAGCACGAGCTGCCGATCCTGGTGTTCGACTTCAAGAAGCCGAACAACTTCGCCCGGGCCGTCCAGGGCGAGGAGATCGGCACGCTCATCAGCCGCGGCGCGGCCGCGTAGACAGACACGAGGGAGGGACCCGTGGGGCAAGCCGAGGTCATGCGCGACGCGAAGGACCGCATGCAGAAGTGCGTCGAGCACCTCGAGGGTGACCTGCGCGGGATCAAGTCCGGCCGGGCGACGCCCGGGCTCGTCGACTCGATCCGCGTCGACTACTACGGCTCGTCGACGCCGCTCAAGCAGCTGGCGAACATCGGCGCGCCGGAGCCGGCCATGCTCGTGATCAAGCCGTTCGACGCGAGCATCGTCGGCGAGATCGAGAAGGCGATCCTCAAGTCGGGGATCGGGATCACGCCGCAGAGCGACGGCAAGATCATCCGCCTGCCCGTGCCCGCCCTCTCCGAGGAGCAGCGCAAGAAGTACGTCAAGCTGGCCAAGGACAAGACCGAGGCGCAGCGGGTCGCGATCCGCAACGTGCGCCGCGACGCGATCAAGTCGGCCGACGGGCTCTGCAACGACGGGCAGCTCCCCGAGGACCAGGCCGAGCGCCTGAAGAAGGACCTCGAGGACCTGACCAAGCAGTACACGGGCAAGCTCGACGGGCTCCTCGACGCCAAGACCAAGGAACTGCTGGAGGTCTGACGCCGGCTCCGCCCTCTCTGCGACGAATCGACGTCCGGTCGCGGGGTCGTTCGCCTACAGGTCGCGGGTGGCCGTGTCGGACGACGTCGGCGGCGCCGGCGCCGGCAGGGCGGGCTCGCCCGGGTCGATCCGGGCCGCCTCGAGGGCCGCGATCGCCTCGTCGGCCGAGGCGAAGCGGTCGGCCGGGCGCTTGGCCGCCGCGCGCGCGATCACCTGGCGCAGGTCGGGGTTCGTGACGGCGGCGGGGATCGGCACCGGGTCGTCGCGCAGGTGCTGCAGCACGGTGGCCGCCCTGGTGTGCTTGCGCATGGCGACCTCGCCCGTGAGCGCCTCGAGGAGCATCAGCCCCCACGCGTAGAGATCCGCCTGGCCGGTCACCGGCTCGCGGCGAAGGCGCTCGGGCGCGATGTAGGACGGCGTGCCGCGCAGGCCGGCGCCCGGCGCCTCGGGCGCGTCGGCGATCGCCGCCAGGCCGAAGTCGAGCACGAGGGCGCTGCGGCGGAACCCGGTGCTCACGACCATGACGTTCTGCGGCTTGAGGTCGAGGTGCACGACGCCGGCGCGGTGCGCGCAGGAGAGCGCGTCGAGCACCTGCAGGAGGAGCCGCCGCGCCTCCTCGGGCGCCAGCGGCCCCTGCCGCGCGACGAGCTCGGCCAGCGTCTCGCCCTCGACGAGCTCGAGCACCGTGAACGGATGCCCGCCGCGGAGCACGCCCCAGTCGATCAGCCGCACGATGTGCGGGTGGCGCAGGCGCCCGATCACCTCCATCTCGCGGCGGAAGAGGCCCAGCTCGGCGACGGCGTCGCCGGCGCGGTCGGGGCGCAGGAGCTTGACCGCGACCTCCTGGCCGGTCGTGATCTGGCGCGCCCGGTAGACGACCGAGAAGCCGCCCTGCCCCAGGGCGCCCTCGATCGCGTAGCGCCCCTCGAGCACGGCGCCGACGCCGAGGGCCTCGACGGGCAGCGGCGGCGCCGGGCGGTCGCCCTGCGGCGCGCGCAGGCGCAGCTGCGCCTCGATCCGCGCCAGGAGCACGGGGAAGTCGACCGGCTTGGCCACGTAGTCGGTGGCCCCGAGGCTCATGGCGGCGACGACGTCCTCGCTGTCGGTGCGCGCCGTGACCATGATCACGGGGAGCTCGCGCGGCGAGTGCTCGAGGCGGATCGCGCGCAGGACGTCGAGCCCGGAGAGGCCGGGCATGAGCAGGTCGAGGATCACCAGGTCGAAGGGCCCGCGGGCGAGCGCGTCGAGCGCCAGCCCGCCGTCCTCGACCGCCGTGACCGCGTGGCCCTGGCGCTGCAGGCGGCGCGTGAGCATGTCACGGCTGTCGGGGTCGTCCTCGACGACGAGCAGGGCGGCGTGCTGGGCCATGGGCGTGGGCCGACTCTAATCCCCTGGGGGGCGCGCCGGGGCAGCTACCCGGTCGGGGGGCGCCCCCAGGCCAGGCGACCGGGGCGGCCGGTTGAAGCCGGGCGGCGGCTCTGGGAACCTACCCGCCGGGAGGGACGCGTGAAGGGTGTGGTCTTCACCGAGTTCGTCGAGATGGTCGAGCGCTCGTTCTCGCCCGAGGTCATGGACCGCGTCCTCCTGCGCGTGGCGCCGGCCTCGGGGGGCGCCTACACCTCGGTGGGGACCTACCCGTTCGACGAGATGATGGCGCTCGTCCAGGGCGTGGCCGCCGAGGTCGGGCAGGAGGTCCCGGCGCTCCTGCGCGAGTTCGGCCGGCAGCTCTTCACCCAGTTCCAGCAGAAGTTCCCCGAGATCTTCGTCGAGGCGGCCGACGCGTTCGCCTTCCTCGAGCAGGTCGAGGGGATCATCCACGTCGAGGTGCGCAAGCTCTACCCGGACGCGGAGCTGCCGGCCTTCGAGATCCGTCGCGCCGGCCCCGACACGATGACGATGGTCTACGACTCGCCGCGCGCGCTCTCCGCCTTCGGCGCCGGCCTCATGCTCGGCTGCTTCGAGCACTTCGGCGAGGCGGTCGAGGTCGCCGCCGAGGACCTGTCGGGGGGCGCCGGGACGAAGGTCCGCTTCACGCTCACGCGCCGCCCGTCCGCCGCGGCGTGATGACCGGCGACGACGGGGTCACGCAGCGGCGCTTCGAGCGCGAGCGGCGCGCGCGCAAGGAGGCCGAGACCCTCCTGGAGAAGAAGAGCCGCGAGCTCTACCAGGCGAACATCGACCTGCGCCGGCTCAACGAGCACCTCGAGGAGCGCGTGCGCCAGCGCACGGCCGAGCTGGCGCTGACGCGCGACCGCGCCCTCCAGGCCAGCCGGGCGAAGAGCATGTTCCTGGCCAACATGAGCCACGAGCTGCGCACGCCGCTCAACGCGATCATCGGCTACAGCGAGCTCCTGCAGGAGGAGGCCGAGGACCGGGCGCAGGACTGGCCGGTGCCCGACCTGCAGAAGGTCAACGCGGCCGCGCGGCACCTGCTCGAGCTGATCAACGGCGTGCTCGACCTGTCGAAGGTCGAGGCCGGCAAGATGGAGCTGTCGCTCGAGGACTTCGAGCTGGCGCCGCTGCTCGAGGAGCTGGCGACGACCGTCCAGCCGCTCGTGGCCCGCGGCGGCAACGTCCTCGACGTGCGCGGCGGGGCGGCCGGCGTCATGCACGGCGACCGCGTGAAGGTCCGCCAGACGCTCCTCAACCTGCTGAGCAACGCGGCCAAGTTCACCGAGCGCGGGCGGGTGGTCCTCTCCACGGCGTCCGAGGAGGGCGCCGCCGGCGGGTGGGTGACGTTCGCCGTGCAGGACACCGGGATCGGGCTCTCCCCCGAGCAGCAGAAGGCCGTCTTCGAGCCGTTCGTGCAGGCCGACTCGAGCACCACCCGCAAGTACGGCGGCACGGGCCTGGGCCTGACGATCGCCGTGCAGTTCTGCCGGCTCATGGGCGGCGACCTCACCGTCGAGAGCCAGCCCGGCGTGGGCTCGACCTTCCGCGCGCGGCTCCCGCGCGTCCAGCGGCCGCTCCCGCCCAAGGCGCCGGGCGCGGAGGAGAGCGATGCCTAGCCCGGATCATGCACGACTGGAGGTCGTCACGTCACGTGAAGCCGAGCCAGGCGAGTGCATGATCCGGGCGGTGCCCGAGCGAGGTGGCCGACGACCTGGCGAGGGTCGTTCAGGGTTCCGTGCAGATCCGGTCCGGGCTTCGTCCCGAGGTCCTGAATGACCCGAGCCAGGCTGCTCCTCGTCGAGGACGACGCCATGAGCCGCGACATGCTCCAGCGGCGCCTCGAGCGGCGCGGCTACGAGGTCGTCCTGGCGACCAACGGCGAGGAGGCGGTGGCGGCGGCCCGGGTCGCGGCGCCGGACCTCGTGCTCATGGACCTGAGCCTGCCGCTGCTCGACGGCTGGAGCGCGACGCGCGCGCTCAAGGCCGACGCGGCCACGCGCGCCGTGCCCGTGATCGCGCTGACGGCGCACGCCATGAAGGGCGAGGAGGAGAAGGCGCTGGCGGCCGGGTGCGACGACTTCGACACGAAGCCCGTCGACCTGACGCGCCTCCTGGGCAAGGTCGAGGCGCTCCTGGCCCGCCGGGGGGGCGCGTGAACGACGAGACGATCGACCTCGACGCCCTGCTCGCGCGCGAGGGCGGCGCGCGCGCGCCGGCGGCGCGGCCGGCGCTCGTGGTCCTGTGGACGCGCGAGGAGGACGACCGCGCGGGCGAGTGCGCGCCGCTGCCGCGCCCGGGCGAGCGGGCCGTGCTCGGCCGCGGCGACGGCCCGGCGCGGCTGACGCTCTACCGCCAGCGGCCGGGCTGGAGCGAGCCGCGGCCGCCGCTGGCCTCGCCCGGCGTGTCGCGCGAGCAGCTCGTCCTGGTCGGGGCGCGCGTCGAGCGGGCCGGCAAGGGCGCGCTGCGCGTCAACGGGCGCGAGGTCGAGGCGGCCGACCTGCGGCCGGGCGACCTGGTCGAGGTCTCGGACCGGCTGCTCCTCCTGTGCGTCGAGCGGCCGGCGGTGTGGGCGGGCGAGGCCGGCGCGCACCCGTGGGGCGCGCCCGACGCCCACGGGCTCGTGGGCGAGTCGCCGGCCGCCTGGGCCCTGCGCGAGCGGCTGGCCTTCGTCGCCCGGCGCGCCGAGCACGTGCTCGTGCGCGGGCCGAGCGGCACGGGCAAGGAGCTCGTCGCCCGGGCCCTGCACCGCGGCTCGCCGCGCGGCAAGCGCGCGCTCGTGGCGCGCAACGCGGCGACGATCCCGCCGACGCTGGTCGACGCCGAGCTGTTCGGCAACGTGAAGGACTACCCGAACCCCGGCATGCTCGAGCGGCCGGGGCTGATCGGCGAGGCCAGCGGCTCGACCCTGTTCCTGGACGAGTTCGCCGAGCTGCCCGCGGAGCTGCAGGCGCACCTCCTGCGCGTGCTCGACGGGGGCGAGTACCACCGCCTGGGCGAGGCGCGGGCGCGCACGGCCGACCTGCGGCTGGTCGCGGCGACGAACCGGCCGGAGGCGGCCCTCAAGCACGACGTGCTGGCGCGCCTGAAGCTGCGCGTCGAGGTGCCGGGGCTCGACGCCCGCCCCGAGGACGTGCCGCTGCTCGGGCGGCACCTCCTGGCCGGGATCGCCGCGAGCGACGCGGCGCTGGCGGCGCGGCTGTTCCCCGGCGGCGACCCCGCGCGCCCGCCGCGCTGGACGCCGGCCCTCGTGGCCGCGCTCGTGCGCCGGGCGTGGACGACGCACGTGCGCGAGCTGGAGGCGCTCCTGTGGGAGGCGCTTCAGCGCGGGCGCGACGGCCCGCTCGACGCGTGGGACGAGCTGCTCGCCGCGCCGGCGGCCGGCGCCCCGGGCGCGGCGGCCGTCGACCCGGAGACGCTCACGCGCGAGCAGGTGCAGGCCTGCCTCGACCGGCACGGCGGCCGCCAGGAGCCGGTGTGGCGCGAGCTGGGGCTGTCGAGCCGCTTCGTGCTCGCGCGGCTGGTGAAGCGCTGGGGGCTCGACGTGCGGGGGCGCGGGCGGGGCGAGTGAGCGTCAGGCGGTCACCGCCCACGGCGCAAACCAGAGCCAGGGCAGCTCGCGCGTCCGTCACTCGAGCTCTCGGAGCGCGAGCAGCACCGTCACCGGCAGGAGCGCGACGTCGGCGACGAAGCTGAAGGGAATGTCGAAGGGGGGGAAGTAGAAAGTAAAGCAGCCCTTGAAGCTGAACAGCGCTTCGATGTCGTAGCGAACCCCGCCCATGACTCTCCGACCGAGCGTACCTCCCCGCTGCATGTCGCACAGGGTCCCGCAACCGGAGAACGACCCGCAGGCCACGAGCAGGCACGTCACCATGAGGCGCGACATCACCCCTCCGGCGTCGGGGAAGCCAACCTCGTACGTGCAGCAGGGAACTCAGCACGACAGGCTGAATGTGCTCGTGGGAGCCAGCTCATGCAAGTCTTCGTGAGTCCGGGCTTGCGCCCCCGAGCGCCAGAGACGGCGAAGGTCACGCCGAGGACGAAGAATCGAACCGCCAGGACGTCGTCCTGGCGGTTCAGTTCTTCGCGCTAGAGGGCCGGCCGGAAGGCCGCTTCGCGGCCATCCTGCCGGCCCTCTAGCCTCATCGCTGATGCCGGGGGATCCGTGTTCTCGGCCGCTGCTGTCTTACATCTCGAGGACTTACGGGTGGATCGGCGGCCGAGCACAGGGACCCCCGGCCGGAGTCGGCCCGGCCCGGCCCGTCCAAGGCACCTGCCAGGCGCACTTCCGGCCGGGCCTCTGGCGGCGTCGCGGAGCGAGCGTTCGTGAAACGGGGGCCTGCCGCCCCGCTGTCATGGCCCCGCTCACGCACGATCCGGGCTACGAGAACATGGGCGCGACGGCCTCGAGCCTCGCGCGGGCGGCCGGGCCCAGGCAGCGCTCGACCGTGCCCAGGAACTCGGGGTGCGTCATGCCGGAGCCGAGGTAGGTCCAGCGCATGGCCTGGCGCTGGCGGTCGATCATGGCCTTGCGCTGGGCGTCGGGGAGGCGGCGGCCGATCGCGCGCTCGAGGGCCACGGCGTCGAACTCGGCCTGCTGGGCGATCCCGCCGTCGAGGAAGGCGCCGATGTCGAGGTAGCCGTCGAGGGCGCGCTCGCGCTCGTCGTCGTAGCAGGCCGCGGCCAGGGCCTCGACCATGAGCGTGTCGAGCTTGGCGTGCTGGGCCTCCTCCAGCCAGTGGTGCTTGAGCAGGCGCCGGAAGAGCGGGTCGACGCCGTCGTCGTCGTGCACGGCGTCGACGTAGTGGCGCTGGGTCATCCACTCGATCTGCAGGATCGCCAGGGCGACCGAGAGCGGGTGGTGCGAGAGGACGGCGCGGCCGATCTCCTCGGCCGGGCCGATCACGTCGCAGGGCGTGGTGAAGCCGGCGCGGAACATGTCGGCGAAGATGCGGAACAGGTGGATGTGCTTGGCCTCCTCGCCGGCGAGCTGCAGGAGCGCGCGCACGCACTCATCGCCCTCGCCCAGGCGCGGGCGCACGTGGTCGAGGACGAAGGGCACGATGAACTCCTCGACGATCCCGAAGGTGCACAGGTAGCCGTGGCCGCGGATCTGGTTGAGGGCGAGGCGCTCGTCGGCCGAGAGGCCCTCGACGTCGGCCGTGCGGGCCAGCGACTCGGGCATGAACGGGCGGGTGAAGTCGAGCGAGCGGCCGCCGATCACGTCCTCGAGCTGCCAGCAGACCCGCTGGGACGTCGCCAGCAGGGCGCCGTAGCTGTAGCGCGGGCGGGGCAGGCGGGCGGTGGGCTCGTCGGAGCGGAGCATGCGTGCGGTCGTCATCGGGTCCTCCTCTTTCGTGCGTCGCGCCACCCCACGCGGCGCTCGAGGGGGCTCGGTGCGAGGCGCGTGCCGCCGCGGCTCGCCGACGGGCGAGCGGCTTACGACGCCCGACGGCGCCCCGCGCACGTGCGCGCACATGGGCGCGCATCGGGAGTTGACCGGCGGCCGCCGGCGCGGACGATGCGGCCATGGCCACGCTCGAGCCCTACAAGGACGCCCGCCCCCAGGTCCACCCGGACGCCTACGTCCACGAGGACGCCACGCTGATCGGCGACGTGGTCGTCGGCGCCGAGGCGTCGATCTGGCCCGCCGCCGTGCTCCGCGGCGACGACGGCCCGATCCGCATCGGGGCGCTCACGTCGATCCAGGACGGCAGCGTCGTGCACACGACGCGCGGCCAGAGCGAGGTGAACGTGGGCGCCCGCTGCACGGTCGGGCACAAGGTGATCCTGCACGGCTGCACGGTCGAGGACGACTGCCTGATCGGCATGGGCGCGATCCTGCTCGACGGCGCCGTGATCGGCCGCGGCAGCCTCGTCGGCGCCGGCGCGCTCGTCACGCAGAACAAGGTGATCCCCCCCGGCTCCCTCGTCCTGGGCAGCCCCGCCCGCGTCGTCCGCCCGTGCGGCGACAAGGAGCGGGCGCAGATCGAGCACGGCTGGCGCGAGTACCAGGAGCGCGGCCGCGAGTATCGCGAGCGCGACGCGCAATAGGGCCTGTCTTCAAACTGGCAAACGTGCGATCGATACGCTCGAACCCACGGGTGGAATGGAACCA